>JAISDP010000056.1 GCA_031264715.1 Bacteroidales bacterium | reverse complement strand
ACGACATATTGATAATTCCATTAGGAATGACATATTGATAGAAAACGACATATTGACGACATATTGATAATTCCGTTAGGAATGACATATTGGTAGAAAACGACATATTAACGAAATATTGATAATTCCGTTAGGAATGACATATTGGTAGAAACCGTCGCACGGGATGTTTAAACATTGCCCGTCAGGGCATTCATATCAATAGAATCAATACGGGAAACATCCGCCAATCTCCATAGGAGATTCATCATGTAAAACCTCTACGAGGTTTTGGTTTGAGGGCGGCTACATATTCTTTATTTTTTATTGACCCTGACAGGCCTGACAGGTTTGGGGACTCTGTCAGGGTTACCTGCCGACTTCACAGGTACGAGCAACGAACTCCGCAGGTACGAGCAACGAGTCTCACAGGTACGAGCAACGAGCCTCACAGGTACGACCAACACACTCCACAGGTACGACCAACGAACCCCGCAGGTCGTACCTGCCGGAAGCAGGGTATCTGATTTTTGACAAAAATAAGAACAGTCATCCAATTCTCAATACGCAAAATCTTATGAGCGCCTCTTAAAATGTTCCCGGATAAACTTTTCCACTTCCGATTGCAGATAATAGGTTTTCTGGTCAATCTTTCGGGAGAGTTTTTGAATGATTTTGAAAATTGCCCGTATTATTCGGCAATTTACTTCCTCTTCGGTTTCCTGCTTACCAGCATTACGCTGAGCAAAATGACGATCAGCCCAAGGATTTGCACGAATGTTATCTGTTCTTTCCCGAATGTTCTTCCAAAGAAGACGGCAATCAACGGGTTGACGTATGCATGAGTCGCCACTTCCGTTGCAGGACGGACTTTGAGCAGCCAGACGTAGCTTGAATAGGCGAGTATGGAGCCAAATACGATCAGGTAGGCGAGCGACAGCCATGCCGATAGCGGCGTCTGGCTCAGGTCGGCGTGAATATCCCCGGTTATGAAGGAAGATAGCCAGAACATTCCGCCGGCAAAAAGCATCTGCCATGCCGATCCTGCAAAGGCATTGACCTCCTCGGCCCCGGATGAGCGGTATTTGGCGTACAGCGTACCCAGCGCCCACGAGATACACCCGAAAATGAGGATCAGGACGCCGTATTCCCTGTGTTCATGTATTCCGTCTGTTCCGACTTGTTCCGCATACAGCAGCATCACGCCAAGGAAACCGGCAATGATACCGGCGACCGTTGCCGGGTTCCGGAAATTCTTTCTCCACATGGGTACGTCCAGCGCCATAATCCACAGCGCCGTGGACGATGCAATGATGGCCACCAGACTGCTGCTCAGGTATTTTTGAGCCAGCATCACCACGGCCATGTCAATAAAAAGCAGGACGATACCGCTTACGGCGGATTTTTTGATCAGGCTTTTCCTGAAGACGGGTTCGCCCCTGATGCCACACCAGACAAGAAGAATCAGTCCGGCGAATGTAAAACGGACGGCGCCGAGCAGAAACGGCGGAAAACCGTTCAGGGCGACCCCTATGAAATAATAGGTAGAGCCCCAGACCACATAAATGAGGAAATAAGCGACAAGGACGCTTATTTTCCGTTTGTCCGTTTTGCCCGGAAACTTTGCCATAGACTGTTATTCAATCATCCGGTTTCAATATCCGGCGACTTATCCGATGCAGTCCTTCGGCAAGGAGTTCCCTCCGGCAGGCGATGTTCAGCCGGATAAAGTTTTCGCCGCCTGCGCCGTACATGGTTCCGGCGTTTACCCACAGGTTTTCTTTTTCCAGCAGCGTATCGGCTATAACCGTTGAGGATTGGCGCAACACGGAACAGTCTACCCATGCAAGATAGGTGCCTTCCAGGGGCAGAACCGGGAATTGCGGGAGGCGCTTTTCGAAGAAATCCGTCAGGAAAAGGTAGTTGTCATGCAGGTATTTTTTCAACTCTTCGAGCCATTCTTCCCCGTCGTTGTAAGCGGCCATCAAAGCCTCTACAGCAAAGGGACCGATCTCGCACACTTCATTGATGTTCAGCGCCCTGTCGATTTTCTTACGGATGGTTTCGTCGGCTGCGTGAATGTTGGCCACTTGCAGTCCCGCCAGGTTGAAAGTCTTGCCGGGCGCGGTACACGTTACCGAATGTTGAAGGAAGTCTTCGCTGACGGATGCAAACGGGATGTGCTGATGTCCCGGATAAACAAGGTCGCAGTGTATCTCGTCCGACACAACCGTAACGCCATTTTCCAAACATATCTTACCGATCCGCGTCAGCTCTTCCCTGCTCCAGACCCGTCCTGCAGGATTGTGCGGACTGCAAAGCAGGAACAGTTTTGCCTGCGGGTCGGACGCTTTTTTTTCGAGATCATCGAAATCAACGGTATAGGCGCCGTCTTGATATGCCAGCTGGTTGGAAACCGTCTCGCAGCCGTTGTTGCGTATGGACGAGAAGAAGCAGTTATAAACGGGCGTCTGTACGATCACCCTGTCGCCGGGGACGGTCAAAGCCTTGATGACGGCCGACAGCGCCGGGACTACGCCGGTGGTAAAGAGCATCCACTCCTTCCGGAAAGTGAAATGGTGCCGCCGCTCGAACCATCCGGTTACAGCATCGAAACAGGCTTGCGGCGTTTTAGCATAGCCGAAAATACCATGCCGTACCCTTCTTTCGAGCGCTTCGATGACGGGCGGCGCGGTACGGAAATCCATATCGGCGATCCACATGGGCAGTACGCGGTCGTCCGCAGCCGAATCCCATTTGCAGGAATGGCTGTTCCGGCGCGAAACGATTTCATCGAAATTATATTTCATAGCTGAAACATGGCGCTTCGTCACATACCTCGATCCGGCAGTCTCCCGGATTCTTGCAGTTTTCGTCGATGATGATTTCGCCGATGCTTTCGGCAACAATGTACCCGCCGCCGGGATTTTTGACGCTGTGGACAGGGCTGTTGATCCGGGCTTGCAATGTACTGTATTCGAAACACAGGTCGGCATCGGGCTTCATCACGCAGTTCTGCATCACCAGGTCTTTGGCATAGCAAAGGGCTTGCGTGCCGGATATGGTACAATTCACCAGCCGCAGGTTTTTCGAGTGCCAGCCGAGGTATTCCCCGCTGATAACGGAGTCGTACACGGTTACGTTTTCGGTATTCCAGAAAGCATCCTTCGAATCGAGACGCGCATTGCGGATTTCTACGTTTTTGGCGTCCTGGAAGGAATAATTGCCCTGTAGCCTGAACCCGTCGATCCTGATATTTTTGCTGTTCATGAAAAGGTAGTCGCCGCATTTGACGTCGACATTGCGGAACTCGATATTCCTGCAATTCCAGCAACATTCGGCAGCGTTCGGCAACTTGACATTTTCGAGATAGAGACCGTCAATCTCCCGGAACATTTTGGGCGCTTCCACCACAGTGTTCAACATGCGTACGTTTTTTGAATACCAGATGGCCGCCCTGCTGTAAACGGTAAAGAGGCAGTTTTCAATCGACGCGTCGTTGTTATGCCAGAACGGGTATTTGCACATGAACTCGCAACGATACGCTTCTACACGGTTACATTCCTTGACGGCCGATTCGCCGGGATAGAATTTTACATTTTCGAGCCGGATGTCGCTTGTGGCGAAAAGAGGCCGTTCGCCTTCAAAAAATTGGTTACTGATGATCTTCATTCTATATATATGTATGTTATATTTCAATTTATTTTCAACCATTTTCCATACGTAAGCATGCGCCAGATCCATTCCAGCGGGCCAAACCGGAAATAACGCAGCCAGACGTTGCCTGCCAGTATCTGGAAAACAAAGACGCCGGCCGCTATCAATTCTACGTATATCAAGCCCATCAAAGCCCATCCGAACCCGATACCGTAGAAAAGGATCATCCCGATCACCGATTGCCCGATGTAGTTTGTGAGCGCCATACGTCCCGGCGCTGCCACGATCCTGAAAAACTTCAGGTCCTGATGCCTTGCATACCATATGCATATGGCCGAAGCAAAGGCAAGACTCAGGGGAACAACACTCAGCGCATAAACGGCTGCGTTGGCAACCAGCCCCATCGGGTGATGGTTCAGCTCGCTCCACGCGAAAAGGCAGGACAGGGGCAAACCCGCAAGAAACCCGTAATTCCGTATCTTTGTCAGCAGCGCCATGCGCTCGTTGAGTTGCGCATAGATACGGTTTCGACCGATGTACAGTCCGAGGAGGAACAGTCCTAATACTTTGAACACCCGGCAGCCTTCGATAAATTCCCGGCACCTGATGAAAGAACCCGGCAAATTGAACTTCAATACCTCCGGATAATTCTTGCCTTCCAGCAGCCAGACGGGGAAATTGTCATCGGTGATCCCGTTTTGTGCGCTAAAATGCCGGATCGCTTTTTCGACCGGTATCAGGAGGGTGAAGCGGTTATCGGTCAAAACCCTGAAAGCGTCTATCGCTATCGGGAAGAGGATCAGCGAGGCCGATATAAGGAGCAGTTTCCGGTTGGAGACATTCCTGAACAGTGGCAACAGCAACCCGACGAGCGCATACAGCAGCAGGATGTCGCCGGCCCACAGGAAGATCAGGTGCACGAACCCTATACCGGCCAGGATGAACATTCGCCGGTAAAAGATTCCCAATCCTTTTCCCTGCTGGACGGCTTTGGACAGGATAATCGAAAAGCCGATCCCGAACAGAAGCGAGAACAGGCTGTAAAACTTCCCGTCAATCAAGGTGTAGTGAAAAAACCGCCACAAGTGATCAATACCGGCTGTGGGCATGGCCTCAACCACTTCCTTTTGCTGGAACGTGTATAATGAAAACTCGGGATAGTTGGCAAGACAGATTCCAACTAAAGCAATCCCCCGCAAAACATCCAGAATGACGTATCGCTCCGAAGGTTTGACAGGGTCGACTTTCAGGCTGGCTAAATGTTTCATTCGACAAAAGTAAGGCATGTTTTCCGGTTCATCAAATTTTTGTCTCAAAAAAATGTCATATGACTGATCATTTCGTTCCGGAAGGGCAAAATACCCCTTAACAAACCGTAACAAATATATTTTGTTTTTGTTCAAAAAGGATTTATATTTGTCGGCTTTTGATTCAAAGATATGATTGTCATGTCAAATTCTCCGAAAAGATTTGTTGCAGGTATGACGTTTTTGTTTTTTGTTTATATGCATCATCTAATAATATTGGCTAAATAAAACACTGCTTTTTATAAAGGGTTATCATGAAAAAAATTATCTGCTTTTGGATATTATCGGTTGTGGTCATTACGGCTCAAGCACAGAAGGAGAATATCGATTCGCTTGTCAATGTGGTTAATACGCAGGCGCTGACGCCTGCCGAGCAAATCGAAATCTATCATAAGATAAGCCATGCATATCATTTAAACAATCCCAAAAGCACCGTTCTATATGCAAAGAAAGGATTAGCAGTTGCTGAAAAGGAAAAGGACAGGGGAAAAGCGGCCAGATTCAGTCTTTATATTGGTATGGGATACGATATGCAGGGAAAGGGAGATTCTGCGATACTGTTTTTCAATCAGGCGCTTACCATAGCAAAGGAAGCCGGTCTAAGAAAGGAGGAAGCGACAGTATTAGCTACCATCGCTAATATGTACGGCGCTTTGACCGATTATGACATTGCATTGGAATATTTGTTCCAGGCTTTAGCGATTTATGAAAGCATGGAAGACAAATTGCGCTGCGGGCGGGTTTTAAGTAACATTGGGAGCATTTACCGGATGCTGACCCATTACGACCGGGCAATATACTATCTCAATCAGGGAATAGCAATCGTTGAAGAACTGAATAATGACTACGGTAAAATGGTTGGCTATTATGACCTCAGTTCCATTTACCGGACATTGAAGGAGTATGACAAGGCGCTGGATTACGGGTTAAAGACCATCGAGATGAGTCGCCATCTTAATGACGCTCAGTATGAAATCCTCAGTGGGAATCTTATCTCGGAGATTTACTTTGAAGGATTTGAGGATTATGATAAAGCTATGGAATATGTTCGTAACACTATACCAATTGCCGAACGGTTTGGCAGTGTCAAGCTCATCGCCGACACATGGAGCGAGTTGTCCAATATCTACCTCGAACAGGGACATTACAGGGAAAGCGAAGCCGCCGCGCTCAAGGCGTGGAATATGGATTCTACCAACACATTCATCGAGGTAAGGACAATGCCTAACCTTGTGTATGCCAATATATATTTGGACAATAAGGAACAGGCGGTATATTTTCTGGAAAAATGCAAGAAAGCATTTGAAAAGTTTTTTAACGAAAGTTACAGTAAAAGCACCTCCAACCTGGAGGTCAGGTACGAAACCGAAAAGAAGGAACTGCGCATTGCCTCGCTCGAGAAAGAGCGGCGAATCTACATCTGGCTCGGTATTTCCGGCGGGGCTATTCTTTTGCTGGCATTCGGCATGTTGTTTTACCGTTACCGGATGAACATACAGAAGCGTAAAGTTGTCGAGCAGCAACGCGAATTAGCCGAACGGAAGGTGATGCAACTGGAACAGGAAAAGCAGCTCGTGGCGGCGCAATCCGTTCTCGACGGCGAGTCGTCCGAACGTACCCGCCTGGCACGCGACCTGCACGACGGGCTGGGCAGCTTGCTCTCGATCGTGAAACTGAACCTGAAAGACGTGAAAAGCCATGCGCTGATGGATTTGACAGATGTAGAACGTTTCGGCAAAGCTTTGGAGGTGCTCGACGAGTCGATCGTTGAACTGCGCCGCGTGGCGCACCACCTGATGCCCGAATCGCTCATGCGGTACGGACTGCGGGTATCGCTCGAAGATTTTTGCCGCGCCATCCCCGGGGCAAGCTTTCAGTACTATGGCAACGACGACCGCCCGGATAGCCGCTTAGAAGTGCTTATTTACCGGTGCACCTACGAATTGGTGAACAATGCGGTGAAATATGCCGAAGCCACTGCCATCAATGTGCAGCTAATCGCCGATGACGGGCTGGTTTCGCTTACCCTGCACGACAACGGCTGCGGGTTCGATCCTCTCGCCGTTACTCCCGGCGTCGGGCTGGAGAATATCCGCACGCGGGTATCAGCCTACAACGGGAAAATGGACATCCGCACCGCGCAGGGAAAAGGAACGGAGATAAGCATTGAGATCATGAAGAGCGCACAACCTGTTCATCAGGACAAAAAAACCCCATTTGTGGGATAGTAAAAAATTTTCCGGCCCCGTACATTTGCAAGCAATATTTCACCCTTTAATCCTAAATTAATCCCGGGAGAGTGAATGAACAGTAATCATCAAAGAAAACAGCAAAGAAATGAAAACGTTTTTTAAATTAACAGAGTACGCCGGCAAACATTCCATCAAACCGGCAACATTTTCAAAGAAGGCAATTTATGTATTGACGGCCTTATGCATGACAGTCGTATTTTCCTGTAAAGACGATGACAATGACAATGACGGAGGAGACCCGGTCTATTTCCATCATTCGGGACATTCGTACCTTATCGTCAGGGAACTTAAGACATGGAGCGCGGCATCCAACGAGGCAAAAACGAAGGGAGGCTATCTTGTCGAAATCGGCAGTCAGGAAGAACAGACCGCTGTTTATGCTGCAATTCAGGAGTCCGGTATTTCGACAACCTATCAGGCCGTTGAAGATGGCGGTGGCGCGGCCTATATCTGGATTGGAGCTTCCGACGAGGCAAGCGAAGGTAAATGGGTATGGGTGGGAAGCAATACCGAATTTTGGAACAGCGGCGCAGCTGTGGAAGGCAGATATCACAACTGGGGCGGGAAAAAAGCAGGCTCAATCAACGAACCCGACGATTATGACGGGCAGGACGCTGCCGCCATCGGACTGGCTAAATGGCCGGCAGGAGTGCAGGACGTCGAACTGGGCGTAGCAGGCGAATGGAACGATATCGATGAAACAAACAAATTGTATTATATCGTTGAATTTGACGAAGAAAAAAAATAGGCTGCACAAAACCATCCCGGTACTGTCAGACTTCAAATGACCCTGTCAGCAACTGGTTGATTCA
>JAISDP010000050.1 GCA_031264715.1 Bacteroidales bacterium | reverse complement strand
CTTCATATGCTGCCCCTCGACTTGCATGTGTTAAGCCTGCCGCTAGCGTTCATCCTGAGCCAGGATCAAACTCTTCTTTGTATAAAGTTTTTTATTTATCTAATTCCTTAGATGATCCCGACCCGAATTGACAGGTACTTTCTTTCCCTGTACTACTTTGTCTTCCCAATTATATCAAAGAACTGAACTCTTCATTCACCCCCACCCGGACACTGCCGGATTTTGGAGGCGCAAAGATACTGCTTTTTTTTACTCCGCAAACTTTTTTGGAAATTTTTTCGAAAACTTTTGGGTACTCTTCAAATCACTTTCCTCTTTCGCCCCGCAATATATAAAACCTGCATCCCTATCAATGAACCGCGCCTTCTTTCAAAAGCGGGTGCAAAGATAAGGCTCTTTTCCATACTAACAAACTTTTTTGAAATTATTTTTGATAATTATTGATCGTTCTCGCTTCGCCATAAGACTCCAACTTGCTGTTATAGACACCGCTAACGAGGGGTTGAGCTTCAAATGACCCTGGCCGCATGTTGAAACCCTTTTCCAGTTGGATAACAGTTGTGTATTTGTACTCGAGTACCGGTTTCGGACAATTTTTTTATGCGTCAAAAATTATAGCTACCTTTGTTGCCTTTTGTAAGGTTGTATTATGGAAGATGTACAAAGAATAAAGCAGCGTTTCGGCATCATCGGCAATACCCGCACGCTCAACAGGGCGATTGATATTGCTATGCAGGTGGCTCCTACCGATCTGTCGGTTCTAATTACCGGCGAAAGCGGGGTTGGTAAGGAGTCGTTTCCGCAAATCATCCATCAAAACAGCGCCCGGAAACACGGCCAGTACATTGCAGTGAACTGCGGCGCCATACCCGAAGGCACTATCGATTCGGAACTTTTCGGACACGAGAAAGGTTCGTTTACGGGGGCATTGGAGCATCGTAAAGGGTATTTCGAAGTGGCCAACGGGGGAACTATTTTTCTCGACGAGGTGGCCGAATTGCCGATGGCAACACAGGTCCGCCTGTTGCGCGTGCTTGAGACAGGTGAATTTATTAAAGTCGGTTCGTCGAAAGTTCTAAAAACCAATGTCCGGGTGATTGCCGCTACCAATGTCAACATCCCGGAAAGTATTGCACTTGGCAAATTCCGAGAGGACCTGTATTACCGCTTGAACACGGTTCCCATCTTTGTGCCGCCGTTACGCGACCGTACAGACGATCTTTACCTTCTGTTTAAAAAGTTTGCGCTCGATTTTGCCGAAAAATACCGCATGCCGGCCATTCGGCTTGACGCTGATGCGCAAAGAGTGCTTGCATCGTATTACTGGCCGGGGAACGTGCGACAGTTGAAGAATATCACCGAGCAGATTTCCGTTATCGAGCATCAACGTAATATTCCCGCCGATACCCTGCGACAATACTTGCCCGACTATGCCCCGCAGTTGCCGGCATTATACCAGCGGAAGGGCGAGGACAAATCATTTGCGTCGGAACGCGAAATCCTGTACAAGATACTGTTCGATATGCGCAATGACGTGAATGAATTGAAAAAGCTCATGGCCAATACCAGAAAGAATGAAGACGCCTCCGAGGAAACAAAGATTTACGGTAAACCTTACAATAAGGTAGATATGATCACTCAAAACCCTGCGCATACGCCATACGAAGTGTCCGGCACATCGAAAAAGGGGGTGGAGATTGAAGATACCGAAGAGATTCACGACGAATCGCTTTCACTTTCGGACAAGGAAGCCGAAATGATCAAAAAAGCCCTGGAAAAGTATGATGGCCGGCGCCGTAATGCCGCACAGGAATTGGGTATTTCGGAACGTACACTTTACCGAAAAATTAAAGAATATAATCTGGAATGAAAAAAATAAACATCCAACATGGGAACCGCAAGGCAATGCTGCTTGTTCTTTTGACTGTTATTCCATTCTCCTGCGGAAAAGTGACATTCAATATGTCAGGCGCATCCATCGGGAATGCCAAGAGCTGCCAGGTAGGTTATTTCGAGAACCGTGCAGATATCGTCAATCCCAGGCTGAGTACGCAAATAACCGACGCCTTGAAGGACAAAATACAGGCCAGCACCAGCCTGAAACTAGTCAACAGCAATGCCGACGTAATGTTTGAAGGCGAAATCACCGGTTATACCGTACAGCCACAACAAGTAACGGCAACGGGTACTGCCGCCAAAGACCGATTGACCGTCACCGTGAAAGTGAAGTTCACCAATGCGCTGGAAGCCGACAATAGCTTCGATAAGTCGTTCTCGCGTTTCCAGGAATACGCCGGCGGCACCTCGCTGAGTTCCGTAGAAAGTACACTGGTGGACGATATCCTCAAGGAATTAATGGAAGATATTTTTAACGAAGCTTTCTCATCCTGGTAGTCTGTATCATTTTCGATTTTTTGATTGCAGGTTGAATGTCATTTAACCTGTTGTTATGTTCATGTTCATCTTTGTACTACATTCACTCTTAATTCTTCACTCGTTAAATGCCTTCTATCAAGTTTAGCCGGATATGGAAGATTGCCTACCCGATTATTGTGGGCAATGTGGCGCAGAACCTGCTGATCATCACCGATACGGCATTTCTGGGGCACCTGGATGCTATTTCGCTGGGCGCTGCGGCTCTGGGCGGTGTGTTTTACATGGCAGTGATGATGCTGGGCATGGGTTTCAGCATTGGCGTACAGATTATTGTGGCGCGCCGTTATGGAGAGGAACGTTACGATTCGATTGGTAGCGTGTTCCATCATGCGCTGCTTTTTATAGTTCCGTTTGCGCTGGCGCTCTGGTGCCTGCTCCGGTTTGCCGGCAACGGCATCCTGTCGCATGTGGTTGCATCGCCCGATGTAATGAACGGCGTTAGCCAGTTTCTCGACATGCGTATCTGGGGAATCCTTTTCGGGTTTATCATTTACGTGTGCCAGTCGTTCTTTGTGGGGATTGCACGTACAAAAATCATCCTGCCGGTTACCTGTACCATTGTGGCGGTCAACATCCTGTTCGATTGGGCTATGATTTTTGGATATCTGGGATTCGAAGCCATGGGGATACGCGGCGCAGCGCTGGCAAGCGCCATATCCGAAATGGCCGGTGTGGTGGTGTATCTTTTCTACATTTGTATTTTCCGGAAGAAGGATTTCCGCGAGTTTGGCCTTTTCCGCAGGTTATCCTTTTCCGCGGCAACCATGCGCAACCTGGTGAAAATATCTGTCCCGGCATCGTTACAGAATTTCCTGTCGGTAGCTTCGTGGTTTATCTTTTTTGCGATGGTCGAAAAAATCGGAGAACAGGAGTTGGCCATATCCAACATCGGACGCAGTTTGTATGCTATTTTCCTGTTGCCGGTGTGGGGATTTTCGTCGGCGGTTAATTCGCTGGTCAGTTACAGCATCGGTTGCCGCAAGCCGTTGCTCATATACCCCATCACCGGTAAGGCGGCGCTCATTACTGCCCTGTCCATACTGTTGATGGAAGGGCTTACCTATGTTTTTTCGGATTTCGTTACGTCCATCTACACCAATATACCTTCGCTGGGCGAGGCCACTGTGTCCATCATGCCTAGCATCTGTATTTCGGCCCTGGTTTTCGGCATTAGTTTCATCTGCTTCAACACGATTTCGGGTACGGGCAATACGCATATCTCCCTGTTCATCGAAATCATCGCCACATGCATCTACATCGCTATATGTATTTTAGCTGTCGAAACCCTGCATTGGGGCATCCGGTATGTATGGCTGGTCGATGGCTTTTATGGAGTAGTGATGGTTGCAGCATCCCTGCTTTATCTTGCTACGGGAAGATGGATGAAGCGGAAGGTTTAAAATTTCCCGAAACGGAGTCTTACACTCACTGAAAAATTGTTAAGTATGTTTGAGGGTACGATTTTTTCACTGCCATTTTCGTAGTATAGATTGACGTTACCGCAATACCTGTAGTAACCGCCCACCGCTATCCGTATAAACTTCATCAGGTTCAGTTCCAGCTCAAGACCCGGCTCGAAAACCCAAAAGCCATCGGAATTTTCTACCCGGTTAGCTGCATCCGAAGTATCGTACATCTCATAACTGACGCTCCCGTATCCCGCAAAAACAGGAAAGGAAGCATGCACCAGTGCATTGGAGTAAATAGTGGGCGCAACAAACAACCCGCCATAACCACCCAAAAGGCTGGCATCATCGTTGGTGTATCTGTCGGTCAAAGGGTTGATCGTAAAAAAGATATTTCCCTGTACTCCTATTGTCAACCACCGGTTATAAATAATTCCGCCCTGGAGGTTAAGACCTATAGCTTCCCTGCCGGCTTCGAGGTAATTAAACCCAAAACCGCTGAACGCACCCATGTTGTATTGCTTCCATTTGCTCACACGGATCGAATCGGAAGCAATGACCGGCAAGCTAAGAAACACCAGCAAAAGAACAGAACAAAAGCGCATATTGATTCGATATTGCGGTATAAAAATACGTTTTTATACAATTCCCGCAAATCCCATAAAGGCCATCGCCAGTAAGCCGGCCGTTACCAATGCAATGGGAACGCCTTTCATGGCTTTGGGTATGGCCGAAAATTCCAGCTGTTCGCGGATGCCTGCAAAAACCACCATGGCCAATGCGAAACCAAGCGCCGTAGCTACGGCATATACCACGCTTTGCATCAGGTTATACTCTTTCTGGATTACCAGGATCGCCACACCGAGGATAGTGCAATTAGTGGTAATGAGCGGGAGAAATACGCCCAATGCCTGGTACAGCGATGGGCTGACTTTTTTCAGGATAATCTCCACCATTTGCACCAGGGCGGCAATCACCAGGATGTAGGTGATGGTCTGCAGAAACTCAATCCCCAACGGTTTGAGGATGTAAGTCATCATGAGATAGGTGAAAATAGTGGCGACGGTCATCACAAAGGTAACCGCGCTACCCATTCCTGCTGCTGTCGATATTTTGTTGGATACGCCCATGAACGGGCAAATACCGAGAAACTGCGCCAATACAATGTTATTGACGAAGATGGCCGAGATAATGATCAATATGTATTCCATAAAAGTGACGAGTGAACAAGATGATGACTTTTAATTCTCAATTAAAAAGGCGTATATACTACGCCGAGGATTCGTGCAGGAGCGCCGTTGCGAGCATGTACATGGTGCGCCACAATCGAATCGTAGTATATGCTGTCGCCTGCTTCGAGAGTGTATCTGTCTTTCCCGTAGACAACTTCGACGCTTCCATCCAAAACATAGATAAACTCTTCGCCTTCGTGCGACGAGAGTATAAAATCGGCTTGACCGGAAGCGTCGATGTCAATCAGGAACGGCTCCATGTGGCGTCCGGCCTTATCCTGCGATAACGAGTGATATTCCATGTGCTTGCGGGCTACCTTGGAATCGTTGGTAAACCGTATCGTATTCTGATCTTTGCAGTCTTTTGCCCGGCTGATTACAGGGCCGAGTTCTTTCTGATCGTCGAGAAAGGTACCCAAACGCACGCCCAACACGCGGGCGATCTTGATCAACGGCGCCAACGAAGGTATTTCTATATTTTCTTCTATCCGTTCAATCTGTACCTTACTCACCCCGGCGCGTTCCGACACTTCGTCGATCGTCAGGTTTCTCGATTCCCGGATACTTTTGATTTTCCCCCCAATGATTTTATTACTTTCCATAAATCAAAAAAAATTCTATTTCTATACTATGTAATATCGCGTCATAAAAAGCACAAAAATAATCGAAAGTTTCAAAATCCCTATTAAAGCGGTTAATTCTTTTTTTGAGGCGCTCCTTTCAGGCCTTTCAGGGAGGGTGTCCAAAAGTTGGCTTTTAAAAAAATTGGGCTTTATGTAGACATACATGGATAGACTTTTGAAAAAAAATGGCTTTATGTAGATATACATGGATCGTTTTTTGAAAAAAAATGGCTTTATGTAGATATACATGGATCGTTTTTGAAAAAAAAATGGCTTTATGTAGATATACATGGATCGTTTTTGAAAAAAAAAAGCTTTATGTAGACATACATGGATCGTTTTTGAAAAAAAATGGCATTATGTAGACATACATGGATCGTTTTTGAAAAAAAAAGGCTTTATGTAGATATACATGGATCGTTTTTGAAAAAAAACGGGCTTATGTAGACATACATGGATCGATTTTAGAAAAAAATGGGCTTATGTAGACATACATGGATCGTTTTTGAAAAAAAAAGGCTTTATGTAGATATACATGGATCGATTTTGAAAAAAATTGGCTCTATGTAGATATACATGGATCGATTTTAAAATATTTTTTAAAAATCCGGGTATTTGTTTTGATATATAAAAATTTTTACCTTTGCAATGTTCATACACACAAGTTTGACAATGACAGACAAGGTAGCCGTTACGTGTTTATTCCCGTCCTGCAACACGGTTGAGAATAACGCATTTTCCCAAAAAATTCTTGCCGGATTATTTGGCGGTGTCGGATATTTTGCTAACACACACACACACACACACACACACACCATCCATAACCCCTCCCGCCCTCGTTTAGAAAAAGGCGCAAAGAAACAAATATTTTACATACCGCATATCGCCATGTTCCGTTTTTTTCGGGACATGGCATTTTTTATTCCCTCTCCCAAAGAGCGCAAGGAGCGTTTCACGGCGCTGCCTGTACGCAAACGGAACCACTGCAAATCAATTAAACATCATACTTACTTTTTAAAAACATTATTACCATCATGGGATCATTAGAGCAACAGTTTATCCGAACGAGCTGACCGGGGACATAACCGGCGTGTTCTTTACCAATGCCTGCGGCAGCCCTACTGTGCACATACCGGCGGTATCTTTCATCTAACACCCCGCCGAAACTGCAATTTGTGCTGCCGACCATTACCCCGGGCGAATGGCGGGTGGCGGTGGCTATGCAAGCCTCCGGTTCTTCCACCTTAACCAGGGACGTAAGAAGATATGAATATCCGAAGGCAGTAAGGGTAGAATGAAGGAGGTTGTAAGGTCGGCGCGTCAAAGGTTACTGCCTTTTACCGTTCCAACCTGTCAGGGTCTATAAGGATAAGATGAGAATAATTAAGGAATAGGAATCAAATATCAAGTAACAAATATCAAATTTAAGTTAAAACCTAATGAAAAAAGTATTCAATTATTTAATGATTGCAGCCATTGCTGCAATGGCATGCACGTCATGCAGCAAGGATGAGTCGAAAAGCGCCGCCTGCGACATCCTCTCGTTCAGCGTGAACGGCGAAGCGTGGACGATCGACGGTACGGACATTACCCGCACCTATCCGGCGAAGACGGAGGCGACGGCCCTCGCTCCGGCCATCACCCTCTCGTCCGGGGCGACGGTGAACCCGCCGGCCACCGCCGCGCAAAACTTCTTTGCGGAGGGAGGCGTTGCCTACACCGTAACGGCAGAGGACGGCACGACGACGAAAACGTACATCGCCAAAGCAACAAAAGCGCTCCCCTCTGTTGACCCGGAAACCGGCCTTACCGAAGAGATTCAGGATTTAGTCCCTGAAGAGATCATCCAAACGATGCAGGATTTGGGCTTACCCATTTATGGCGGCAATACCCCGCCGCTCATCGAGGGAACTTATAAATTCCAGCCCGCTGTTTTGATAGGAACGAACATTGCCAGTGACGTTCTTGGGAAGGTGTATTCTCCCGCTTATATTACGTTTTCCCAACAAAATAACGGCAATTTGACGCTGAAAGCGGATGAAACGCAAGGAACGGGCGTTGCAACAGGCACGGGGGCGTTTATTGTCGGGGAAGGCAACCGGTTTTCCGTATTTATCAATTTCACGACCACCTATACGGACATTAACACGACCTTCAAAGTGGTTGAAGTCTGGTCGGGCGCTGTTTCGCCCGATGGAATCATCGACTGCATAATGGCGACTTTTATGGTTGACGATGGCGGCGACCCGCAAGATGCACTGATCGAAAACGGGAGCGGCAGGGTATTTTGGGACAGCGACGGATTGTCGGAAAGAGTAGAATCCGCGCCGGCTGTACAAAAAGGATCTGCAAAACCGGACGGGTCGTTGCTTATTGAGTCTGTCAGGTCTACCGACCCTGACAGGTCATTTACGTCTACCGACCTGACAGGGTCGTCAGACCTGTCAGGCCTGTCAGGGTCAAAAGGAACAAAGAATATCAAGTAGCAAATATCAAATAACAAGTAATAAATATCAAATTTTAATTTAAACCCAATGAAAAAAGTATTCGATTATTTAGTGATCGCAGCAATGGCTGCAATGGCATGCACGGCATGCAGCAAGGATGACGACGACAAGGACGGCGTTGACAAGTCTAAAAACTATGTCAGTTACGAGGGCGAGGAGTATGCCGTTAAATCGCTAACAGTGGCGGATTATGAAGATTTTTACGAAAACGGGACGTATGGTTATGGGATACGGCTCATGCTCAGCGGAGGCGATTTTGTAGAAGTTGATATTTTGCTCGCTAATTCCAAATTCCCCGAGGGAAGCAAAACGTACGGCTACAGTGATTCGCATGCGGCCGGCACCATGGACGCCTTCTTTTACGAAATAGGTGAAGACGGTTCGGAAAGCGACGGCAAGCTGAAGTCGGGTTCGGCTACCATATCGAAAACCGGCGATGTTCTCGAAATCAGTTTCAATGTAACGACGCCCGACGGTAAAACAATCTCCGGACATCA
>JAISDP010000001.1 GCA_031264715.1 Bacteroidales bacterium | reverse complement strand
TCTTCGTTCAGACATTTGCCGATGGATTTACACCCGCAGCTAACTTTTTTTTACTGTTACCCCATAGATGCCCCCGCATGAAAGTGTATTATATTCCATAAGGATCAATAATGTATTTATGGGATCAAAAACTTCAGTTCTCAATTTTTTTAAATATTTAATTTTATGGGGAGTAATGTGGCTATACAATTGTTTCGCGGAAGAATCGCCGGAATAATTTGGTTGGCTTTAGCGATGTTCCTTTCAGGACAAAGCGTGAGCATGTACGGACAAAGTCCGGGTAAAAGGGTTACCGGCGTTGTGAAAGATGCGGTCGACGGAAGCCTGTTGCCCGGTGTTACCGTCTTTGTACAGGGCACAACAAGGGGTACGGCGACCGACGCTAACGGGGAATTTTCCATTGACGTTGGTTCGCAGGAGACGCTTGTTTTCTCATTTGTTGGGAAAAAACAGGTGGAAATAATACCCGGTACGCGAAACGTTATCGAATTGGAACTGTATGATGATACGGCCCAATTTGAAGAAGTAGTGGTTACTGCATTTGGTAAACAGAAGAAAAGTAACCTGGTTGCTTCGATCGAGACAGTGAAAGTATCCGAGTTGAAAGTAGCTTCGTCAAATCTGACAACCGCTTTGGCGGGAAAGATTTCGGGCGTGATTTCGTATCAAACCACCGGCGAGCCGGGCGCTGATAATGCCGAGTTTTTTGTGCGCGGCGTTACTACATTCGGGGATGCCGGCAGAGTGAATCCGCTCATCCTGATTGACGGTTTTGAAGCGACAAGCAATGACCTGGCAAGGTTGAACCCCGACGATATTGAAAGTTTCTCCGTGATGAAGGACGCTTCCGCTACCGTTATGTATGGCGCACGAAGCGCAAACGGTATCATCTCGGTAATTACAAAGTCGGGACGCGAAGGGCCGGCCAGGGTAAGCGCACGTTTGGATGTACAGGTAGCCGTGCCGACACAAATACCAAAATTCCTCGATGGAGTGGAATATATGAGACTGTACAATGAAGCTTCAATTGCACGCACTCCCGAAGACGGCCTGCCTTATTCCGAGCAGAAGATTTTGTCGACACAAAGAAATGAAAATTCAATGTTATATCCGAATATCGACTGGTATAACGAACTGTTCAACAAAACTACAATGAACACGAGGGCGAACGTCAATGTTTCGGGCGGCGGCAAAGTGGCCAACTATTTTGTTGCAGTGGGATACGAGAAAGAAAACGGATTGTTGAAAGTGGACAAGCTGAATAATTTCAACAACAACATTTCTATTAATCGCGTCAATATCAGGACGAATGTAACGTTTAACCTGACAAGCACTACCAAACTCGATACCCGTATTAACGGACGTTTCGAACGTTATAACGGCCCTAACAAGACCGCAACAGGAATATGGAATGATATCATGAATACCTCTCCTGTTGATTTTCCTTTTGTATATGAACCGGATGAAGAGCATCGGGGCGCGGATTATATTCTTTTCGGAAGTACGCTGCTTTCCAATAATGCAGTGGCGCTCAATCCATACGCGGAAATGGTAAGGGGATTTGAAAACCGCTATGAGAATACGGTCATCGCTATGGCTACATTAATACAGGATCTGAATTTTATTACTCCCGGTCTTAACTTTCAGTTTAAGGCATCCATCAGTAATCATGGTCTAAACTCAACCAGGAGATCGTATGCTCCGCGTTATTTCGGTCTGGAAAGTTACAATCAGATTACCGGGCAATATAAGCTTTATGCCCTTGAACCCAATGTCGGGTTTCCATACCTGGGTACTCCGTCTGTTACAAAAGAGTCAGACACCCAGTATTATTATGAAGCGATATTCAACTGGAGCAATTCGTTTAACAGGCACAATCTGGGTGGAACCATCGTGGGCATTATGCAGGAAAACCTTCTTTACCCGAACTCAATGTCAGTAAGGGGATTTGAATTGATGCCCGAAAGGAATCTCGGCATCTCAGGCAGGTTCACCTATAATTTCGACAACCGCTATTTTGCCGATTTTTCATTCGGATATAACGGTTCCGAAAAATTCACCGGTTCCAAACAGTTCGGTTTTTTCCCCGCATTTGGCCTGGCATGGTCGGCGGCGAACGAAAAATTCTGGGACCCGGTGAAGGATATTGTCAGCGTGTTTAAATTGAAAGCCACCATTGGTACGGGCGGAAATGATGCGATAACCGACAGGGATAAACGTTTCGGATTCCTGTCGCAAATTTCAGGCGGTCCGACATATAATTTCGGCGAGACAATGTCAACCGGCTACGCGAGCTATCTTATTACCCGTTACGCCAACCCCGACATTACCTGGGAACTGTCGACCAAATACAATCTGGGTACCGAGGTAAGCTTTTTTAAGAATGAAATAGTGAAGCTGCAGGCGGACGTCTTCTGGGAAAACCGCAGAAATATTTATCTTGTCCGGGAAAATATTCCAAGATCAGCAGGATTTGAATCATCCGGCGGCAACATTCAGGGAAATACCGGTGAAATCAAATCGCGGGGATTTGACGGTTCCATTGACATCCAACATTCCTTTTCGCAGGATTTATGGATAACCGGGCGCGGCACGTTCACCTATACGGACAATGAACTTGTAGCGCTGGATGAAAAAGAGTACAAGGACAACCGGCATTTGTCCCGAATAGGCCGTAACTATAACCAGCAGTCCGGACTGGTAGCCGAAAGACTTTTTGTTGACGAACTGGAGGTCGCCAATTCGCCCGAACAGTGGCAGCCCGTGATGGCAGGCGATATCAAATATAAGGATATCAACGGAGACGGCGTTGTCAACGAAAATGACAGGGTGTATATGGGATACCCTACCGTACCCCAAATGCAGTATGGTTTCGGGTTTAGCATGGGATATAAAAGGTTTGACTTTTCGGTATTCTTTCAGGGAAACGCACTGGTATCATTTTTCATTAATCCGGGTGTAGGTACTGATGCAAGCGGTACGGCTCAGGGCATAGCGCCTTTTGCCACTACCGGAAGGGGTAAGCGCAACGCTTTGCAAATGGTAGCGCGCGACCACTGGAGCGAAACAAACCGCGACGTACATGCGTTCTATCCACGTTTGTCGGTTGAGCCGATAAATAATAATACGCAACAGTCTTCCTGGTGGTTGCGCGATGGTTCATTCATGCGGCTAAAGTCCCTCGAAATCGGTTACAAGTTACCCGGATTCGAAAAAATAGGCTTGGAAACCTGCCGCATATATTTCAGCAGCGAAAATCTGCTGGCGCTAAGCTCGTTTAAATTATGGGATCCCGAAATGGGAAGGAACGGGTTAAAATATCCGCCTAATAAACGTTTCAACATAGGAATACATCTCGATTTTTAATGAATAAATAATATGAAGGACATGAACAGAATAAGAAGGATATTGTTTTTGTACATGGCGTGTGCCTGTAGCGTATTCACATCATGCGATTATCTGAATGTAGTGCCGGACGCCGAGATGTCGCTCGACGACATATATCGGTCAAGGTTGAGTGCCTTGCAAGGGTTGGCAAAAATGTACACATATCTGCCCGAAGACCATATAACGCACAATTCAACATGGCTTCTGGGCGATGAATTTGTTGGAAGACCCGACATGATCGGAAACAACCAGCTTCGCGGTACAAGGATTATGAGAGGATTTCAATCGCCGTCGAACTCGCAGACACAGCTGGGTTTATGGTCCGGCGTCGGCGGATCCAAATGCATGTATGAAGGAATACGTACCTGCAACATCTTTCTCTCGTATCTTGACGGTATTCCCGATATTGGAGATGTGGAACGCGAAGAGTGGCGGGCGCAGGCGAAATTTCTGATAGGATATTTTCATTTCCTGCTGTTGCGTCAATATGGCCCCGTTATTATTACCGAAACGGTTGTACCGCTGGATGCTGTTAAGGATGACCTGTTCCTGAGGCGCGCCAAAGTGGAAGAATGTTTCGATTTTATTCTCCGCATGATTGACGAATCCATACCTTATCTTAAAGAAGAGGTAGAACGCAGCGAGTGGGGGACTGTCGACAGGGCGGCGGCGATGGCGATCAAAGCCCGTGTGCTTCTTTACCGGGCAAGTCCTTTTTTCAGCGGTAACAAGGCTTATTACAGCAATTTCCTGGACTTCGACGGTCAACCCTATTTCTCAATGGACGATAGCGAGGAAACCAGGATGGCCAAGTGGAAAGCTGCGGCAGACGCTGCGGACGCTGCGATTAAGTATTGCCTGTCGCGCGGGAAAAAATTATACCGCTATGAGAAGCCGCCCCGTTTATATGATGAGGAAGAATTTGGCCTGAATGAAGAAAGAATCAGAACGCATTACAGTTTGAGGGAAGTGGTGACCGACCCGTGGAACAGTGAATTGATATGGGGATACTCAAATACAAACTGGACCGGCGGCCAGGGCGGTATGGGCGATTTCCAGGAATTGTGCCAAATGCGTATTCCCCCCGGCAATTTTATGGGTTCGGTTTACGCCGAATCACAAACAGCATTTGCACACAATTGGTTGTCGGCTTCTTACAATGTGGCGGCGCGATATTACACCGAGAGAGGGTTGCCGATTGATGAGGACCTTTATTTTGATACCCCTTCAATGTTCGACATTACCTTAACTCCCGATGAGAGTACCATTGGCGAATGGCGTGGTATCCTGCAACCCGGTAAACCTACCATTGGGTTCTATCTGAACAGGGAGCCGCGGTTTTATGCCAATCTGGCAGTTACAAGCGGATATTGGCGCACATATTTTTTAAGGATTCCCACCGACATGTATGCTGACGGCGTAGGAGGCTACAGCGGAGCTTTCCCGTATGAATATTACAGTTCGGGGATAGGTATCAAAAAATTTGTGCATCCCGAATCGCAATGCCAGTGGTGGCAGAGAATTGTGAGGTATCCGTATCCCATCATACGTTTGGCCGACCTGTATCTTATGAAAGCCGAAGCGCTGAACGAATATTCGGGACCGGTACAGGAAGTACTGGAAGCCATCAATGAAGTGCGCCTGAGAGCGGGCATTCCTACAGTTGAGAACGCCTGGGCAATTGCCAAAAATACCCCGAACAAACATACCGCCAAAGACGGAATGAGAGACATTATCCTTCAGGAAAGAGGGATAGAACTTGCTTTCGAGGGAAGCCGCTTCTGGGATATGTTACGGCATTTGAGATGTGAAGATGAATTTAACAATCCCATATTGGGATGGGATTCCAAGGGAACCTCGGTAGAATCATTTTTCATGCTGGAACCGAAACAGGTCAGGCAGTTCTCCACAAGAGACTACTTGTGGCCTGTTGACCTGAATGAGTTGAATACAAACGGAAACCTGAAACAAAACCCAAGCTGGGAATAATTCAATAAATAAATGATATGAAAACAAGACTCTTATTGTTAATACTTTTTTGCGGATATCTCGGTTCGTGCACCGAAAAGGAGCGTTATGAAATATCCGCCAGTGGCGCTCCTCCGGGCATACCAACAAATGTAACATGGAAATCGATGCCTGGAGGCGTCAGGTTTTATTACACTGTTCCGCGCGACAGGGACGTACTTGAAGTGAAAGCCGAATATATCAATGAAAGGGGAAAAACACTCTCCTTTTCGACGTCATTCTTTAGCGATTCTTTGGATGTTATTGGTTTTGCCGATACCATTTCATATAATGTGAAACTCTATGCCACCAACCGCGCCGGGGTGCGCTCCGAAGAAAGGACATACCCGGTAAAGCCGTTAGAAGCGGCGCTGAATACGGTAGCAAACACCTTGGTGCTAAAGAGGTCCTTCAATTCATTTTTTGTGGAATGGGAAAATGTATGGGAATGGGATATCAACGTGTTTGTCACTATGAAATTCAAACAAAACGGCGTTTCGCGCGAAGTCATCAAGGCTTTTTCTTCAAAACTTGAAAAAGACAGGGTATATGTCGAAGACCTGAATGATTTGGATAATAATGAAATAGAAGTGTTTGTCCGGGTGGGCGACATCTACGAAAACAGTACAAAACTGTTTTCCTACGGGAAACTCGCCCTGCTCAAGGATGAAAGGCTGGACAAGGTAAAAATGACGCTTCCGCAACCCAACGATTCGGTAGGCGGTATCCCGCAACTTTACGGGAATCTGGTTGAAGGACGAAATGCCTATCTTATCGACGACATCATTGATGAGGGCAATATCCTTAATTTCATTCATACCGGCGGTACCGGCTCAACGGAAAATATAGGCCGGACAGGGGTCAGGGGTCAGGGAAATAACTGGAACGTACTGATTTATCTTGGCGGCTGGTACCAGCTTAGCCGTTGCCTGACTCACCAACGGTTTCAAGGCGACAATAACGACCTCATTGGAATATATTTCGGCGGCCCGATTAGGGCCAACACCTGGAATGTAGGACATTATGCCATGTGGGTATTGAACGAAGACGTCAATCCGCCGGTTTGGGAACGCTGTTCAAACCGGATGGTATGGGTGCCGCCAACTGCAATGCCGCTATTGGAGCAACTCGCCATTGGCAGAGCCGGCGATATGGCGCTGTTTTATCCTGAAGAACCCCAGTTTACACGTCCTGTACGCTGGTTCAGGTATGAAAAATTAGGAAGTTTCCAACAACCCGATAATCCCCAGGAAGGCGCTAACCTGTCGGAGATTACGCTTTTCGGAAGTTTTGTGAAGCCGGATAATGAAGGTTATCATCTAATTAATTAATTGAATACATTAATGCATAGAAATAAGAATATGAAAAGTTTGCTTTTTTATTTAACTGTTTGGGCGGCGCTGTTCTGCGTATCCTGCAAGGATATGTACAAGGACCTGAAAGAGTATGAAGGGGAGATTGTATACCCGGGCAGGTTCGACACCCTGATTTACCGCGTTGGTTTGGAACGTGTGGAAATTGACCTGATGAAGGAAGGGCGCATACCGGCAAAAAACATGAACCTGAGTAAAGCCCTTTATACGGTGTATCAGGTTGACGACAACGAACCCGTGGTGCTGGATTCGCTCTATTCGTGGATCAACGTTCCGGGACTCAACGAACAGAGAGTTTACCAGATCAAGGTTTATTCCATAGACGAATATGGCAGTATGTCCATACCACAGACCTGTAGCCTGATTCCGTATACGGAACTGGACAAGGCAAAATTGGTAGTTACCACTCCCAGGGCCGTCATGCTAAGGGATATTGCAATTGTGGACTGGCCGAACAGCAACGGCTTAAATTCAGTACTTGCCGATTTTGTCGAATTAAAATATAACTATACGGATGACAGCAATAAGTTGGTGGAAAATACAAAAACCAGGAATGACGATTTGGTTATTGAATTGTATAACCTTGCGCCCAATGCGGTCAATACAGTCAATTTCACTTACAGAATGATCCCCAAAATGGCAAGCGGCCTGTATATCATTGATACGGTTGAGCTGGCGTCTCCGCTGTCCCTGAATATGCCATCGCCGGACAAGACCATACTTGTGAGCGAGGAGGCTGTATTCCGGGCAAACGGTGTCGCCAATCCTACACTGAGGTCCATAGCAGACCTTACCCGATTCTCCATGCCCTTGTGCACGAAAACCTTTTCCGACCTGTATTATTTCGGTGAACTGGAAGAACTGGACCTGACAGGACGCGACGGGGTGAAGAATGTAATGCCGACATACAGTTTGACCGGTAACGGCAACACATACACATTCGGTGGCGGCGATTACCAGCCATACATACAGAAGGTGGAAAATTTCCAATGGTATAAGTATACGCTCAATAAACCCGTTGATGCAATATATGCACTGCTTTACAAATTGGACAAAGGCGACATAAAAAAGGTAAAGTATCGCAGGTATTCGATGGGGCCTGATGTTGACGAGGCATTGGAACCGTATGTTCAAAGAGGTATCGTGGATTTGGTTGATGACGACTGGTTTCCTGACGAAGCGCCTGTCGACCCCCGGCTCGCACATCCCGGGAATGTGGATTTTGCCCAGTATGTTTGCAGTGTCAGGGTACTCGGCGATGATCATTCGCAAGTTCCCGACATACAATCTCTGGACGATCCGAACAGTGTATTCACTGTAACACCCGGTCCTTTTCAGGGTAGTGCGAATTTCGCTCCGACTTTCGATCTCACGCTTCCCAGGGAATACCGGTATGATTTCGAGCTGTATAAATATCTTAAATTCAAAGTATTCTTAAAGGTAGACGATGAAACGATATTGAATACAATGAAAACTGCGGCTTTTAACTCCGGCTGGGCAAATTGTCGGAGAATATGGTTATTAACAAGATACCAGCATTGGACTGCCTGCGAGCCTCAAAATCCTTTCGTTGCTAATGGCAACGACAATACCAATGATTATCGATTCACTAATGCCGATCAGGAAGACGGAGCTGCGGTCATACCGAAAGACAATGTGAATGGCAATTGGTTTGAAGTGGTCATTGACGTAAATCTTGCAGACAGGACGATGGATACGCGGGATAATCACAATGCGACCTATGCCAATCCTCAGCACGGCCATTACCATTTTCGGGTACTCATGTTTTGTTTAGCCCGTCAGTCCGGCTTGCCGAATAATCCGTTTCCAAACCCGTCGCCGGTCACTTATTATTTCGCCGATATGAAGTTTACCAAAGGTCTGTGATATTTAAAATAAACTTAAAGAAATGAAAACAATAATAAAATATTTTTCAGTAGCGGCAAATTATTTACTGTTATGTTCCGTCGCGATGATTTCCGGCTGTGATGATAAAGAAACGGGAAATCCGGTAGATGAAGAGTACGAAACAGTTACTGCCAATCCAAGAGTAGCGGTTCTGGGTAATGTCAGCGAACTGGATGAACTTGAAATCAACAGTGAGTTTACGGTTAACTTTTATGTACATGCGCCGGCCGGCATCAAGTCGGTGGTATCCGTATTGCTGTCCGATTTGAACGATAGCGACGAGATTACCGATATTCCGGTTTCTTCCAATGGCCTTACCGAAATGTATCCGTCCGTCACCTTTACCGCCAAGCGAAAACTGAAAGGCGTCAGTATTAGAATAGTCGACATGAATAACAATTCACGGGAAACGGTTTTTCCTGTCCACAGGGTAACCGGCGCCCCGTTGGACATCTTTATGGAAGGAAACAGCTATTCGGTGGTTGGCGTCCTGAACAAGTTTTTCTACATCAGCGGCGAAGTAATATCCGTCAACGGTTTGAAGGAGCTTTTTTATACGCCTTATGTAAACGGCGCAGCACAGGCGCCGGTACCAATAAGCACAGGCAGTGACAATAACAGAGTGTCTTTTACGATCAGGCACAAAGTTGACGAAGGTCTGGAAAAACTGGAAATAACGATGATAGATGAAACCGGCGACGAAATACATCAAAGCATAAAAATTATTGGCAGTGAAGGCAACCCGACTTTCGTTCCCATAGAAAGGCAGGTTTTGGAAGATAACGGCATTACCGTTTTTAATACCCGTGCCGTCGCTTCTGTGGAACAGCTGGCATATCCTTTCCATACGCGTTCACTTCAGGATTTATATTATTTCCCCAATTTAAAAGTGCTTGATTTCACCAACGGTTCCATCATAGAAGTGAAAAACAGAATGCCAACGCTTTCGTTCACTTACCGGTATGGCGTTCCTCCCGCGGTCTTTACCAATAACGGCGGTTACTGGCAACCATATCTCAAATTGTGCGATCCGATCAGTTTACCGAGTAAAATTCTTCTTGCCGATCTTCTTGCCGACGGTTCGCTGGAAAAGATATACTACATTCCCGGCTCAATGGATCTGGACGACGTCCTGGCGCCTTATGTGGACAGTGGAGTGGTTGAACTGGTAACTCCTGAAACTCATCCCAAACTGTTTCCTGATGAAGCGCCCATCGACTATGCTTCATGGTTGAATACAACGGTTTATAGCGCCGGTTACGCAGTAAATCTGTCTTATCCGGCAAGGGATTACGGTATTTATAATGTGAACGGTTATCTAATCAATACAAAGACCGTCTACAGGCTGGCGCTGACAGGAAACGAAGGGGGGTTGGCTTTTGAACTGCCGAAGGAGTACCGGTTTAACAAGGATATATACAAATATCTGAAGTTTAAAGTCTTTACGGCTACTCCCGTGGAAGTGCTGGAGGCAAGCATCAATAGCGTACCCGTCAACCGGTATCTGAATTTTCAGGTTAGAATCGGAAACACGATGTATGGGTATGAGACAAACAGTATCCATGGAGGACAACAGGATTATATTAATGGTACCAATACCGGAACGAGCGCCCTGGGACCGGCATTAACGATTAAACCCGATCAGCTTTCTTCCTGGACGGACTATTCCCGTGTCATGGCTACTAACGCTGCCGGCGATCCGCAATGGCAAAGAATGATTTTGATCCAGCCCGGTGCGGGAAATGTTCCCTCCGCCGCCGATTTTGCCGCTATTGAGATTAATGGCGTCACAGGATTAAGCGGCAGGCTCGTCTATTATTTTGCAGACATCAGGTTGAGTAAAAATCCATGATGCCCCATTTCGTTGGAAGAGTCCCGGGCGTACGTATTTAATTATGTACTGCCTGCGGTTAAGAGAATCCCCTGTCAGCGGTTTCTGACAGGGGTTATGTCTCCGGTTTTTACACCTTGTGAGCATCCTCACAAACACCTATCCTTTTGGACCCAGCCGAAGGCTGTCATTTTAAATCTCAATAAAATGAAAAGTTTAATCCTTATGGTTTTATTATCCGGCAGTGTACCGGTGTTAACCGCGCAAAACCTTGACAGGATGAAAAAAAACAAAAGGGAATCCCAAATGATTGTGGTTGCGAAAGAAATAGTCATGAAATACGGGCCGGACTATTATCGGAAATACAAACGACCGGTGGTGGAAAGACATCAGGTACCTCCCAAAGGGGAACTAAACCCAACCGGAGAAGGAGCCGGTAGAATTTTTTATCAAGTTATTTTTCTGTATGATAAAACACAAGAATCATTAGAGCATGACTTTGCTGCCAGAGTCACGTTTCAGGAAGACACAGGAAAACCGACCGGCATGTTTTTCGGTAATGGTTGGGGCAGAAAACTTCCTGAAAATTGGCGTGATGAAACGGTGCCGGTAACCGAACAGAATCCTTATCAGGAGGTGCAACTGTTTCCGATTTACGATTATGACAATCCCGATCCGAACCAAGAGCCGAAAAACAAAGATGAACTGATACGGAAAGGATATGAAAGAAGGGAGCGCGGACAATGGGTAAAAACCCGCCCTGATGTACCGCCTGGAAAACGGAAGAAATAATGTTGGATATCTATCGGATGCACAAATACGAAAAGCCGCTGGGGTTTCATTTGTTGTAGAAGTTTTTGGAAGATTTGATAGAAAAATACTGTCTCAAAAAACAAACGCTTTTGAAGTATCAGATATTCAAAATCCCTGTATTTTTGCACTTTATTTCTTATCATAAAATGGATAGTTGAAAATTTGAAATTTGAAACCAAGTGGTATCATGAAAAAATTAATTTTTGGAATTTGTTTGACAGCAATAGTATTAGTAGCAGCCATTCATATGAACATGTGTAAACAAAAACCGCAAGCTGATGATGTTATTTTCGTTGATATGGATCAACCGGAGAGCGCCTCTCTTTTCGATTACTTTAGCTCCATTGAAATCATTCCACTGGAAACTTCGCCTGATGTCCTTATTGCAGTTGTCACTAAAATAATCATTCATCAGGATCGCTATTACATGCTGGATCCAACGCAAAGTATTATCTTTGTGTTGGATCAAAAGGGGAAATTTCTTTTTAAAATAGATAAAAAGGGACGAGGTCCCGGTGAATATTCATTTATCCAGGATTTCAATATCAACCCTTTTTCGGGTAACCTTGAATTGCTTGAGCCTTATGGCAGGGTTCATGTATACGATTTATCGGGCAACCATATCGAAACAAAACGGGTTATCTTTCCCGGTTTTCGCGCCGTACACATGTTTGCTGTGGTAGATAGCCATACACATGTATTTCATGCGATGTTTCAACCTAAAAAAATAATCTATTTTAACCTTGATGAGAATAAGTTGTTACATGAAGAATTTGAAGAAAACGAGCGGCTTGGCAGTTTTGCCACAAAAAATCTTTATCAGTATCAGGATGACTGGTATATTTTCCGGCCTGTTCATCCTGTTGTTTACAAAATAGGAAAGGAGCGGCTTGAAGTCGCTTTTCGATTCGATTTCGGAACATACACCCGGGAGGGTACAACGGCTGTATTCTCGGAAGAAGCAAAAAGAACCTTATTTAATAAAGGAATAGAAGAACTGTTTGATCAATTTCCTTACCTGATACAGGCGGTGAGGCATAACAGTAAATATGTATTTGCATCGCTTTCACGGAGGGATCTGGATCACAAGGTAAATGTAATACATGATAAATCCACAGGAAAATCAAAGTATATCCTTGATTTTACCGAACAGGTTCTATTTAACTCGTATCGCGGGGAAGAAATAATTGTTACCGACGAATATGTTTTGATGCCTTGCCGGTGGGTTGATTTAGAAAAACGTATTACAAAAGAAATGCTGGACGACAGGAACAAGGAGATTTTTGAAGAATTATTGCAAGCCGAAATGGAACTTAATCCCATATTAATCAAATACCGGTTCAAATGAGAAATAAATATGTGGTTCTCGCTTGGGAAAAAGCAGCAGACGGCCATGTCCTTTAGTATTTTTAACATAATTTAACGGTCTGTCTATTGTCTGTTCAAAAGATATGTGGTCACTTTGGCGCCAAGATTTTTCTATTGTTATGTATAATGTTTCCATGAAAAATTTAAGTTTATATCTTGTTTCCATATTTTTATATTCGTGTACGGGAAATCAGCCTGTAACAGACGATCAGATCGTATTGTCATATCCGGTAAAAAAAAGCGCAGGAGAAATCTTTCATCGTGGTTTTGAATTGGAAAGGAGCCGTCAATAAATAAATATAACAATTAGGACTGATACAATAGTTCCATTCACCGTGAAAACTATTCCTTATTATCTTACATTTTGCCAATTCGTCATCGCTAATTTTTATTCCCGTTTCATATTGTTTTTCGTCAAGAACGGCTTTTACTCTCAATCCTGTTTTTGTGGATGTTGCACCGATTAACCCTAAAATTACCAATAAGCTTTCCAGCGGCTTCCCACGCCAATTTATTGATATATAAGAGAATAAACGATGCTCTATCTTATTCCATTTACTTGTCCCGGGAGGAAAGTGACTGACACATATATTCAATCCCGTTTCATTGGCAAATGCCTGTAACTGCATTTTCCAGAGACGGTTTCTACTTCCGTTGCTGCCGCCGCCGTCGGCAGTAATATACATATTTTCAGCATATTTATACAAATCCTTCCCCTCCTCATTCCACCATTTGCGAATGGTCGCAACGGCAAATTCCGATGTGTCTTTGCTTATCCCAACACTTATAAATCCCTTATTATTAGCGATATCATAAACTCCGTAAGGTGATGCTTTGCCGTTTGTTTTATCAACAAAATCATAAACATTCACATCGACGGGATTTTTTACCGGTTGCCATTCCCGACCGCTGTTTTTATAATTGCCGATTAATTCCTTTTTCTTACAGTCAACGGATATAACAGGCTGTTTTGCCGCTATAAACGATTCCGCAGTATTGCCGATATATTCGAATTGAGCATCGCGGTCGACATGTTCGCCGCCTTCCTTAACTTTTCTGTTGGCTTGCAAACTGTAACCTTCCGAAGACAGTATCCGGCGTATCGTTTCGTGAGAAATTTTATATCCGGACAGTTTTAACGAATCCCGAATATGTCTGACACTCTTACTCGTCCATAACAGTAAACGTTCGGGGTCGCCAACAGTATGAAAATCAATAATCTGTTTTATTTTCGCAACAAGTCCCGAATGCCTGTCGGTTTCTTTTTTGCGTCCGCCGCCTTTTCTGCGAATATTCTTCGATGCTGCCCGTATTGAAGGATTTTGAAGTTCTTTTTCGCCGCGGGCAATCAGGAAACGACTTTTCCCCGACAGTGAGGCTATTTTTGTTTGACCGCCCCAACCGATGCTTTGTGCCTCACTCGCAAGGTATATACGAATTTGTCGTTCATCCAGCATCGGCAATATTGTGTCTATACGCTTTTTTATTTTTTCATCTTCCATTTATTGTCTGTTTTTTTTCTGACGACAAAGGTAAATCTTTTTTCCTAATACTCAAATTTATTTGATATATTTATTTGTTGACAGTTACAAAGGATCGTACCCGTTGAAACGACTCATGATTTTTTGCTTGCGGACGTTGATCGGGTAATTTTCTATAAAAACAAAATTATTATTCTTGATACGGGCGCTGCAAGTATTTTCGTTGTGGATGCATCTACCGGAAAGGTGGAGACGCATATTCACCGGAAAGGACGGGGACCTGGAGACTCCATGGATATTTATGACATTGCGTTTGACGACCGGTTGGAACAAATATTGGTATTCAATAATTATAAAAAACTTCTTTACTTTGCGTTGGATGGCAGTTTTCTTAAAGAAGAATTCATAACAAATGAATCGTTTAATGAATTAACATACGACAATGGTAAAGCGATTTTTTATAATGCAGGCGAAGGTTATGGATGTTTTCCCTATTCCTTAGGTATTTACGATCTGCAGGATCATTCATGGGAAGAGGCAGGGAAAGACCAAAAAGTTGATTTTCCGGTTAGGAGCTATGGATGTTTATTAGTAAAAAGTAAAAACATTTGGTTTACGCCCGTACTTGATTTTGGCCTGCATCGATTGAACGGCAACAAAATAGAAGTTCCGTACAAATTGGATCAAAAACCGTTGAGTGACGAATTGAGGGAGAAATCCATTTCCGATATATTATCTTTTTTCCGGGAGGTAGCCGATCATGATATACTGCACAGTATTAATTCTATCCGGGAAACCGATCATCACATTATTTTTCAAACCAATCGAAGTGGGTTTTTGATGATGAATAAAAAGGAACCGAAACTTTTCCTGGAAGAATCTGTTAAGGATGCGTATTTGGGGCTTGAATTAATACGTTATTTTCCACATGACGGCGATGATAACCGGATCATGTTCGTTGTTTTTGCTGACAAATGGTTGGAACGC
>JAISDP010000332.1 GCA_031264715.1 Bacteroidales bacterium | reverse complement strand
GGCGTCTTCGACCTTCTTCGTAACCGAATTTTCGACTTCAAACGGTCCTGCGCCGGGATAGACCGTGCTGACGGCTATCGCGCTCGAATTGATTTTGGGAAACAGTTCCTGACTTAAATTGCTGTACGAGAGCAGTCCGAAAAGGACAAACAGCGTAAATGTTACGACGACAACGGTCGGACGGGCAATGGACAGTTTAATGATATTTATCTTTATTACTTTAAAATTTTCGGACAAAGATAGCGGGCTGCGCAATGCGGATTTTGGGAAATAGACGAAATGGGCGGGGAAATAGACGAAGTGGGGATTTTGGAGGATATTGTTTTTGTACACGGTGATTATTGGATTTTTTCACGTACTGGCTGACGAAAAAGTGCAGCGCCCATAAACCTCGGAAGGGCAACCGCCTTTCGACAGTCGCCCTTCCGGATTCGGCCGGATACGCAGTCCCACCGTTGCAAAGATATACAATTTTTATACCAAACAACTTTTTTTAAATAAATTTTAAATAATTTTTAAATATGTCTACGTTTAACCATGCCGAATTTGTTAAAAAGCTGGAGGACAATGCCCGCGAAATACTGGATTACGCCGGCAATGAAGCCCCGCGCATCCTCGGCAATACGGCAAAAAATTTCTTTATGGAGAACTTTCAGCAGGAAGGTTTTGTAAATGGCGGCCTGCGGGCAACAAACGAAAAACCTCTGCCCATTTCCAGCAAAAATTCCTGTAAATGACTGATAATTGCCGCTTCCAAATCCTCTTCGTACAGTTCCGGCGAAGGTTTTATATTTAGAAATTCCAGCACATAAGGGTTTTTAATAAAGTCCTTCGGTTCGGGTGCAGGGGCAGTTTTTTTGAATTTCAGTAGCAACTACTTCCTTATTCTGACTTGCCAGTAAGCGTTCATAGAAATGCGTGTTGATTTGCCTTTCGAGTTGGCGAGTACTCCAATTGGATTTTATGCACTCGTCAATGTAGAAGTTGCGGGCAATTTCGTTTTCTACTTTCATAATCTTCCTGTAATGCGTCCAACCCAATTCGTGACGCACTGCGTCACGAATTGGGAAAGTCAGGTAAAATTGCCTGATTAACCGCAAATTACTTTCGTCAGACCCTTTTCCAAAATCGTTTGTCAATTGCCCTGAAAGATATTTGATTAACCGCATACCGTATTCGGCTCGCTCATTGCCTGCCTGCACCTCTACAATCTGCTTGCCTATAAGCCAGTACGCCTCAACCATCGCAAAATTGACGGCTGAATATGCTTTTGCTCTTGCAGTAAACAAAATTTCTCTTATCTGACTGTAAATCAGATTGTCGTTGTTTTTTGATAATGCGTTATCTGCGATCATTTTTCCTCCTTAAATAGTTTAACATCTGTTTACTTTGCCATAATGAGATTTCTTAATTATGGCGCAAAGGTAGCAAGAAAATTTATGTTTTCCTGTGCTTATCGTACGTGAAGTGGTTTATCAGCCCGCTTCGGACGAATTTTGCCATGTTCTTTTCGGCAGTTTTGTCGGGAATTTGCAAACGCTTGGCGGTGGTCAGGCACTCCTGCTGTGAAAATTCGGACGACAGGGCTTCTAAAAACAGTTGCTTCTGATTGGGTTGTTTGTCGATTTCGACCCTGAATTTTACCATAATTACCCTGAATTTCAGGCTTGCAACCCAATTTTTTACCCTTCGATCCCAAAAAATACCATCCACACCCTGAAATTTTGGGTACGGAGGGTAAAAGTTTGCCTCGCGATGGCGAAAAATTGCCTCGAAAAAGGGAATTATTCCTTTTCTTCCGCCTCGGTAATGATTTTGATGGCGGCAATCCACGCTCGGAGCGGGAAATATCGTTCTCACATAGCTACTTGGCGGTTGCTGCCCGACCGATGTTCAAAGCCTAATCCGTATGCGATTTCGCTTACCGACAGGGATGTGGTAGACAGATTTTCTTTTGCTTTTTCTATCAGTTTATTGTGGATATGCTGTTGTGTGCTTTGCCCCGTCAATACTTTAAGCAGACTGCTTAAATAGCTTGCCGAAAGGTTAAGGGAGGCAGCAATGGTCCAGACAGTTGGCAATCCTTCTTTTACCTGTTATCATTATTAAAATAATCGGCGAGAACTTTTTCCAGCCGGTCGAGGACTTGATGACTTGTTATTTTCCGTGTGATGAATTGCCGCTGGTAAAACCGGTCTGCGTAATTGAGCAGGGTTTCCAATTGTGATATTATAATGTTCTGGCTGAACCTGTCAATGTTTGAGTGATATTCTTGCTGAATGTTTTGTATGATATGGTTGATAATAATTTCTTCCTTTTCAGAAAGAAAGAAGGCTTCATTTACAGAATAACCGAAATATTCATAATTCTTTATGTTCTTTCCCAAAGGGGTATTCCACAGGAAATCGGGGTGAACGAGCAGCATCCATCCCGATGCGGATTTTAAGTCTTGGGTGGCGTCGGCTTCGATTCCAAGCACTTGATTTGGGGCGGAAAATGACATAACGCCTTCATTGAAATCATACTTTTGTTGTCCATACTTTATTTTTCCTTTTAACCCCCGTTTAATGGCAATACAATAAAACCCGAATGTCCAGCTTCCCCCTTTCATATCTTCGCCGGGAGGTGGCGCTGCTGCGAAATCAATAATACTTATTAAAGGATGCTCCGGCTTGGGCTTGGGCAACCCTCTAAGCTGATGAAATTCTCTGACTGTTTTTATATGCTTTAATGTTTTATGCCTGTCCATTGGTTAAAAATAGTTTTCTTCCATGTCTTCCAGTAAACCAATATGCTTTGGCTTCCAGCCAAGCAGTTCCTGCGTTTTAAACTTGTTGCCGGTTCGTCGAATCCGATAAAGCGTATCATCCATTCAAAATGGCGTGCGGCTTCTTCTCCCGTATTGGATTTAACGGGGAGGTTCAATGTTTTGCCTGTCAATTCGGCAATTTCACGTATTTTGATTCCTTCTTCGGCAACGCCATTATATCGTGCACCTTTTATCCCCTTTTCCACAGCCAGACGGTACAGGTGCGCCGCATCTAACCGGTGTATGGCAGGCCAGCGATTATTGCCGTCTTCCACGTATGCAGACACTCCATTCCTGAGTGCCTGTCCTATAATGAAAGGGACAAAACCCTTTTCGCCCTTGCCGTGTACCGAAGGCGACAGGCGGACGACTGAAGCGTTAATGCCATTGCAGCGGCTTCGGAAGACCTCGGAAAGTCGGGAGCTGCATCTGCTTCGGTGGCGAATCCGTTTGTTTCGGGCAATCCCAGAATGCCGCCGGTAACAATTATCGGCTTGTTTGTTCCAGACAAGGCTTCGCCCATTGCTTCTATCGCTGACTTATATGGCTATTTTTCCGGTACATAAAAAATATTCCTTTACATATGGTTATAATAGAGCGGGAATTTCAGTTGATAGAATTCAATTACTTTTTCGATGAACATTTGAAAACTGTCAAGAAAATAAAATTCAGCCCAAATGAATACGTAACTTCGGAAATTAACAAATCGACAGAGACACTACTCAAGCAAATGAAAATCTCTATTACCTAAAAAATTAGGGTTTGGGTTTAAGTAAATGTAGTCTTGACAATGATTTCGGAAAAAGGATTCTATGATAATGCAAAAAAGCCCGCTTGTTGCGAGCTTCTATTTTTTTGTAGACTGTCTTAAAAGCTTATGCAGGGTGAATTGCCTCTACGGGACATACGTCAGCACAAGCGCCGCAATCGGTACAAACATCGGGATCTATTTTATAGATATCGCCTTCTGATATTGCTTCTACCGGACATTCGCTAATGCAAGTGCCGCAAGCGGTGCAGTCATCACTAATTACATGTGCCATTTCTTTATATTTTTATGATTAAATTACCGGACAAATGTATATGCTTTTTTTTTACCGGGGATATTTTTCACAGGTTTTTTACGCCCAACAGCCCTATTTTAGATTGAGTCTTGATAAAATTTCAAATTTAAAGGCAAAGTTAGACAAAGCCCGTAACCCTGAACATTGATCTGCAACTTTGAACTTAATTGATTTTCCTGTCGGAGCAATTCAATACCACCATCTTGCAGGCATTGCTATTGCCCTGCGAACACGATTTCTGGAAATATCGACATGCCGAAGCTCTGTCGTCGCCCCTATAATATGCCATGCCAACATTATAACTAATCACCGAGTTGTCAGGACTTAAAATCTCTGCCTTTTTGAAATCTTCAGCGGCTTCCTGGTATTTTGCAAGGTTATATTGCATATTGCCGCGAGCCACATAACCACCCGGATTATTGGGATCGACCATTATCGCCCTTGTATAGTCCTGCATGGCCAAGTCCGGCCTTAGAAGCGCTTCGTTGGCAAGTCCACAGTTAAGAAACACCTGGTATGAATTCCAGTTAGCATTGATGGACAATGCCTTGTCATAATCCTCGACGGCATATTTCAGTTTTCCGCGCTGATAATTCAATAACCCGCGTATAAAATACAGTTCCGCATCATCTGAAAAGGTTTTCAATGCATCTTCCGTCACTTTCATGGCATCCTTGTAGTTCTGCAGACCCATCAATGCACGGGCTTTACCTGCATGGGCTTCGGTCATCTGCGCATTTGTCGTGATGGCAGCGTTGTATTGCTGCAATGCCTGACTGTAATCCTTCTGCGCGAACAACAGTTCGGCCTTAGCATAATGTGCCCGGTCGGACGCATTGTCAATCGAAATCGCTTTGTCGGCATCCTGCGCTGCCAGGTCGTACTTGCCCATGGCAGTGTATACCTGCGAACGCACGCCCAGTACGGACGGATCGCCGGACGTTTCGGCAAGCAAAGAGTTACAAATGTCCAGCGCCGAAACGTAATTTTTTTGTTGCAACAACTGGAGCGCATTGATCAGGGTCGTCTGCGCCTTTGCAGGTACGCCCATCCATATAAGACTAATGATTACAAGTATCTTTTGCATGACATTTAATGAATTAAAATGTTATTCCCCAACGATTTTCACCAGGACGCGCTTGCGGCGTTTCCCGTCAAATTCACCGTAAAATATTTGTTCCCACGGGCCAAAATCCAGTTCGCCATTGGTGATGGCCACTACTACTTCGCGTCCCATTACCGAACGTTTCAAGTGAGCGTCGGCATTATCCTCGTATGTATTGTGCCGGTACTGATTGTGCGGTTTTTCGGGAACCAGCTTTTCGAGCCATACTTCCATATCATGGTGCAGCCCGCTTTCGTCATCGTTGATAAAAACGCTGGCGGTGATATGCATTGCGTTTACCAGCGCCAACCCTTCCTTGATGCCGCTTTCCGACAAACATTGCCTTACGTCGGGCGTGATGTTGACAAATCCGCGCCGTGACGGTATGTCAAACCACAATTCCTTTCTATAACTCTTCATGATCCGTAACTTTATTAATCATCAGATGTACCGACAAACGGATACATCCCCTACGTTATACGTGAAAACTGTCAAATTTGTTTCAAATCGGTACTCAATATAATGCATATTCATCTCATTATATGATATAAATATTATATTGACAGGTTATTTATATATAAAACCTTAACTTTATCGGGTGTCGGAGCACTGTTTTAAGTTTTTCCGGCGCGACTTTACGCGGGTCGGAGAGGTAAATCTCGTGGTGACGGCGAATGTCGTTTATGTCGATGACGAAACCGTTTTGGTCGGCAAATTTGTCAAGCATGGCTACCGTCGCGGGTTCGTCGTCATACGGGCCGATATGCATGACCTGAACGCATAAACCCTCGTTGATGGTTTCGAGCCGCGCCTTTGAGACGTCAAGGTTCGGCTTTTTCTTCGCGAGCGTGCTCTTGACATTCTCAAACATCTCTGTCGTGACAAAATCGGGCTGACGTATGAGCGCCGTCCATACAAACCTGTCTTTATCGGGTATAGCCGCGCCACCGCCTTTGAAATCGCCGGTCACGCCCCAAAATCCTTCAAGCGGCGGCACCACGTATTCCAGGATTTTCTTATTTCCCATCTTGATCGTATAGGAAAGTCCATATAACAACTCAACGGCGGCAGAATACTCCGCGCCTGTGTTCGGGTTGCCTTTGCCGTCAACAGCGATGAAAAGCATCTCCGGCACATCAACGACGGACGGCTTTGTCCCGGGTTGATACAGTTCCTTTTCGGTTTTCTTATAATCTATGCTCATTGCTTTGTTCCTCCATGAAGATCCCCCGGACAGTTTGACGTAATTTTATCAATTCTTTAAAGTCCATATTTGTACGTTTTATGAAATGAACCGGATCATCGATTACTTTACAATCGTTCCGACATTTTCGCCCCGCAATACCCGGCTCAATTCGCCTTCCCTGTTCATGTCGAAAACAATGATCGGCATATTGTTCTCCTTGCACATGGTAAACGAAGTCATGTCCATCACTTTCAGGTTGCGGTTGTAGGCTTCGTCGAAAGTGAGCGCGTCGAACTTGACGGCGGCAGGGTCTTTTTCGGGATCGGCCGAGTATACGCCATCCACGCGGGTGCCCTTGAGCAGTACTTCGGCTTCCATTTCCACAGCGCGCAAAGCCGAGGCAGTATCGGTAGTGAAATAGGGGTTGCCCGTTCCGCCTGCGAAAATGACCAGTTCACCACGATCCAGGGCTTCCATCACACGCGGTTTGCTGTATCCTTCGCCCACAGGCTCCATACGGATAGCTGTGAACAAACGCGCCTTGACGCCCAAGCTCTCCAATGCCGACTGTATCGCCAGTCCGTTGATCACTGTGGCCAACATTCCCATGTAGTCGCCTTTTACACGATCGAAACCTTTATCAACACCTTTCAATCCACGGAAAATATTACCACCACCGAAGACGATACCTATACGTACCCCCATTGCGGCAGCTTCCCTGATTCGCCCGGCATACTCCATCAGTCGGCTGGTGTCGATACCTGCGGGTTGATCGGCCATCAAAGCCTCTCCGCTCAGTTTTAATAATACGCTTTTATATTTAATCATTTTTGATTTTTGATTTCTGATTGATTACGCCGAGCCAAACAGTACTGTTGACTGCGCCAACTGTCATCATCACTTACTTCAGCCATTTATCCAGCCACCTGAAAAATTCGCGCTGCCAAAGCACGGCATCCTGTGGTTTCAGTATCCAGTGACCTTCCTCGGGGAAGATGAGCAGGCGGCTTGGTATTCCACGCAACTGCGCTGCATTGAACGCCTGTAACCCTTCGGTATAGGGCACGCGGAAATCCTTTGCGCCATGGATCACCATAATCGGAGTATCCCATTTGTCGACTGCCAGATGCGGTGAAAAATCGTAGCTTTTCGGCCGCGGTTTTTCCCAATAGGGACCGCCCAGGTCGAAGTTCGGGAACCAATATTCTTCGGTGGAACCATATTGGCTTTCGAAATTGAACATGCCGCAATGCGCGATGAATGTCTTGAACCGTTTCTCGTGATGCCCGGCCAGCCAATAAACCGAAAATCCGCCATAGCTTGCGCCTATGGCGCCCAAGCGGTCTTCGTCCACATAAGGCTCTTTTTTCACGGCATCAATGGCGCTAAGGTAGTCGCGCATATTTTGTCCGCCATAGTCGCCAGATATTTGCCGGTTCCATTCCTGCCCGAACGATGGCAAACCGCGACGGTTGGGAGCCACGATAATGTAACCGTTGGCAGCCATCAATTGCAGGTTCCACCGGAACGAGAAAAACTGGCTGACAGTGCTTTGCGGCCCCCCCTGGCAATACAGCAACGCGGGGTATCTCTTCGAAGGATCGAAATCGGGCGGGTACACCATCCATACAAGCATATCCTTGCCGTCGGTGGTTTTTACGGTACGTTCTTCTACATTCCCCATTTTCACAGCATCGTAGACATTCTTGTTGGTGAAGGTCAACTGCTTCTCTTCGCCGGTTTGCGGATCCACCATAAACAATTCCGTGGCCATGCTCATGGTCGTTTTGTTGCATACCAGCTGATCGCCTGCCGCGGCAAACCCTGTAATATCATGTTTTCCCCTGGTGACGGGCCTGATGGTTTTGGAAGCGACATTTACCGAATATATCTGACAGGTAGCACGTACAGCGCTGATAAACCGAATGTCGCGACTATCGGCAGTCCACACGAAATGTGCGGCATTGTTGTCGTAGCGTGCCGTCATATCTTCCGTTTCTCCTGTTGCCAGGCGGTAAACCATTAAGCGTTCCTTGTCGGCTTCGTAACCGGGAGTGGCCATGCTCTGGAAGGCGATCATGCTACCATCGGGCGAGAAAACAGGATATTTGTCATATCCCGGCATCCCGTCGCTGATGTTTTTGGTAGTGCCATTTTCGATATCAAACAAGTAAATATCGGTGTTGGTGCTTAATGCATATTCCTTCCCTTTCAGTTTTTTACAAGTGTATGCAATAAATTTGCCGTCGGGACTCCAGGCTATTTCCGAAGCATCGAAGTACGGGGCTGTAGGAGCATCGTAGGGTTCGCCTTCCATGATGTCGTGTCCTGAACGAAGCACGCCGCTTTCGATGTGCCCTGCCCAGACATGGCTCACGGCATAGTCTGTCCAATCGTCCCAATGGCGGTACATCATATCATCGGACGTGATGGCGTTGGATTGAGGCAGGTCCGGGTAAAGATCGTGCGGACTGTCGCCGAGGGGCACATCCTTCATGTACATCACCACATCGCCCGTGGGACTGTATTCGAAACCGTTCATGCCCTTTTCGATGTACGAAACCTGTCGTTTGTCCGAACCGTTGGGATTCATGTCCCAAATCTGCATACCGTCTTGGGCTGCACTGAGGTATGCCAGGCGTCCTGACGGTTGCCATCTCGGGTTAACACAACTGGCGGCCACATCGGCCGTGAGGCATACCGCTTCGCCGCCGCTGGCCGGTATGCTCCATATGGCAGTCCGGCCGCGGTTTTCGTCCAAACTGTAACGGGATACGGTATAGGCCACGGTTTTGCCGTCGGGCGAAACAACATACTCTCCGACTCTTCCGAATTTCCAGAGGATTTCGGGAGTCAGCTTTTTTCCTGCAATTTCCTGCTCGGTCAATGCTGCCGGCTGTTCGGATATGACAGCCGATTGATTGGCAGGCGCCTGCGATTTCGGCACACAACTATTGAACAAGGCCGCAAAACCTAATGTGATGACAAAATGGCGAACATATTTCATGAGAAAGTTATTTAATGGTACGGCTCGCACCGGGAAACCGGGAAACATTTGCAAAAATACATTTTATATGGATGCCATACCGCTATTGGCTGAAGAAATTACTCATAAACAACAATTGATATTTGATGGCGTTTTTCCAATACTCCCAATTGTGTGCCCCGGGACGCGATATAAAATCGTGCGGAATATTCCTGTAGAGCAATTCCTCGTGCAACCGGCAATTCACCCTGTAGAAGAAATCGTCCGAACCGCAGTCGATAATCATGGCCAGCGAACCAGGCGCGAGCAGGTGCACCATGTTCACTACCGTGTTTTTCTCCCAATTGTCGGGGTATTGCGCATACGTTCCCAAGCGTTTGGCAATGTCCCAATTGTTGGGAAACGGGCGTATATCCACACCGCCGCTCATGCTGCCCGCCGTGCCGAACACATCCTGGTGGCGGATGGCAAGATACAGCGCCCCGTGCCCGCCCATGCTCAAACCGGTGATTCCACGTCCCTTGGGCGAGGCAATGGTATGGTAATGCCCGTCGATCCACGAAACCAGTTCCTTGACAATGTAGGTTTCATACCGGAAATCCTTATCTATGGGGCTATCGAAATACCAACTGCTGACGCCGCCATCGGGACACACGATGATTACCCGGTACAAGTCGGCCAACTGTTCAAACCCTTTACCCTTTTTGATCCATCCGTCGGCGTAACTGTCGCCGTACCCATGCAGCAAATACACTACCGGCAGCGCTTCGCTCTTCGAATAGCTGTCGGGCGTAAC
>JAISDP010000252.1 GCA_031264715.1 Bacteroidales bacterium | reverse complement strand
ACCCAATTCCGAACAGATCTTTCGGATCTGTTTAGAACCGAACCCAATTCCGAACAGATCTTTCGGATCTGTTTAGAACCGAACCCGATTCCGAACAGATCTTTCGGATCTGTCAGGGTCAAACCGACATTATGTTATTCTGCTCGACCAAAGCAATTTTAAGGCTGTTTGTCCGTCCGCAGAAATGATCAAAATATCGAAATAGTACGATCATCTGTCGGGATTGTGCCATCTATTGAATAAAATGAATTTCTACATTTGCAGTGTTAAAAAAACATTGCTTGTAAATCAGTTATAAAATATAGCGTTATGAAAACTTTTTCCGCCATCCTGTTGGCAGCATTGCTGTTTGCGTCCTGTCAAAACAGTAAAAAGCAGGGCGTCAATATCGATTCGGTAGCATCGCCGAAAGGCACGGAGGTGTTCCTGCCCAACTGGGACAGTATCGCCCGGAATTACCGGTTTCCCGAATGGTTTTGCGATGCCAAGTTCGGCATTTTCATTCATTGGGGCGTGTATGCTGTTCCTGCTTTCGGCAACGAGTGGTATCCGCGCAACATGTACCGGCAGGATTCGCGGGAATACAGACACCATATCGAAACCTACGGCGAACAGACCAAATTCGGATACAAGGAATTTGTCCCCATGTTCCGGGCCGAAAAATTCGATGCCGGTGCATGGGCGAAACTCTTCAAGGATGCAGGCGCCAGGTACGTGGTTCCCGTGGCGGAGCATCATGATGGCTTTTCGATGTACGACAGCGAACTGAATGAGTGGAATTCCGTGAAGATGGGGCCGAAGAAAGATATTGTGGGGCTGCTGAAACAAGCCGTAGAACGCGAAGGTCTCGTTTTCGGGCTGTCGACGCACCGCGCCGAAAATGCGTGGTTCTACAACGGCGGCATGACCTTCCCGTCCGATGTGCAGGATACTGCCATCACCCTCTACGGGCAAAGATTGCCCCAGGAGGCATACAACGAAGCCGTGGCGCGCGAATGGCTCGCCCGTACCCGCGAACTGATCGACAAGTACCAGCCGGAACTGATCTGGTTCGACTGGACAGTGAATAATCCCGTACTGATGCCCTATTTCAACAAGTTCCTGGCATATTATTATAATAATGCTGTGGATTGGGGCAAACAGGTGGTCGTGAACACCAAGCAGGGCTACCCCGCCAACATACAGGTGTGGGATGTGGAACGCGGAAAATCAGGCAAGATGATGAAATTCCCCTGGCAAACGGACACTTCCATCGGTAAAAAATCGTGGTGCTACATCGATGGCGAGGAAAATAAAACAGCCGAACAGATTGTACACGACCTGATCGACATTGTAAGCAAAAACGGCAATCTCCTGCTGAACATCGGCCCGCGTGCCGACGGCGCTGTCACCGAAGAACAGCAGGCAGTGCTTCTTGACATTGGCAAATGGCTGAAAGTAAACGGCGATGCCATTTATGAAACCCGCTGCTGGAAAAAACTTGGCGAAGGCGACGCCGAATCCACCAAAGGTTCGTTCACCGACAACACGGCCACCCTGTACACCGCTCGAGACATGCGCTTCACCACCAAGGGCAACGATTTCTATGCCATTGTGCTGAACTGGGACGATGCCGGCGTATTGGTGAAGTCGCTCGACAAAAATGCCATCGGCGACGCCAAAATCCTTAATATACAATTGCTGGGATCAAACGAAAAGATCGACTGGCAACAAACCGACGAGGGGCTGAAACTGTCGTTCCCCAAAACAAAGCCCTGCGATTTTGCCTATTCATTCAAGATCACTTTTGACAGGAAAGTGGGCGAACACCTGGAATCGGAAGCCGTGGACGAAGTGATGAAACACGGGTAAGAACCCTCAAACGGGAGGGAGACCGCTTGCATCCAAAGGATCATTTCATTCCACCCTTTGTTGCTATGTATTCCCTGTATTTGCGCATAATTTCCCGCTGTATTTCCGATTCGGAAGCCTGCAACAGGAAGGTTTTCGTAAACATGCAATACGACATGAATTTAACCAGTTCATCATTCTCGAAACCGGTAAGTTTTTTGACAAGTACGCCGTTAAATTTTTCCCCGATCTGGATGTATTCGGCCGTACCTTTGATCACACTCTCGTAGTACCGATATTGTTTACCTTCTTTGCTCCAAAGGTTATAAAGGAATGTTATCGGGCTGATACCCAGCGGGACATTGATACCGCCCTGATTGGGCAATGGCGGCACATATATTTCGTATTTGCTGATCAAAGGCGCCATTTTATATGCTTCTTCCGCTTCCTTGCTCAACACATCGCGCTTAAAGCGATCATAATTCGACAGGATACCTATATCCACCTCGCTAAGCGCATAAGTCACCGGCTTAAGCCTGACGGTACGGTTATTAGTGTACATCGAGTCGCTCACAGCAATTGTTGTCCGTTCGTAGCCGATAGCGCTGAACAGGAGGCTATCGCCTGCATTAGCCGTAACGGCGAAAGCGCCGAATTCGTCGCTCACAGTTCCCATATTCTGGGTCTTATTGATGACGTGGCAATTGGGAATGACCACAGCAGTGTCTGCATCCATCACTCTGGCAGTGAATTTGTATTTGTAATCCCTCCATTGCGCCTGTAATCCTGTAAATGTAAAAGAAACAAACAAAATGAAAAGGAATAACCGCCTTGTACCGGATCTCTCCCCCATCCCCTGTTGCTTTCGGGGTTCACAGGAGAGGAGTGATGCGCTCGCCAGGCTGTCTGCGGTTGCCCGATGATACGTTATTCGGCTATCTTTGAGAAACGCAGGCTCCCCCTCCACAGGAGAGGGCAAAGAGAGAAGTCTTCCGGAGACAAACATCAAGACAACCGGTTTTTATAATCCTCGTATCCGAATTTCTTCAACAATGTAAAACCGCGATCGCTCCATGTTCCGATGGATGGATGAGAAATCCCGTTGAATGTGGTGGTTTTCACCATAGTGTAATGAATCATGTCTTCAAATACGACACGCTTGCCAACAAAAGGTTTTTCGTCGAATGACCAGTTGCCCATATAATCGCCCGCCAGGCAACTGTTGCCCCCGATCCGCCAGTCCTGTTGACCCGGTCGTGTGTCCGAAGCGCCACGTATGCGCGGTTTGTACGGCATTTCGAGGCAATCGGGCATGTGTGCAGTAAACGACACGTCGAGTATAGCCGTATGGATACCTGCATTTTCGACAATATCCTCGACAGTTGCCACCAAAACACCGGTTTCCCAGGCAAAAGCAGCGCCGGGTTCAAGTATGACCCGTATGTGAGGGTATTTTGTGCGAAATGCTTTCAATGCATCAACCAGGCATTGAACATTGTAACCTTTGCGGGTCATCAAGTGGCCTCCGCCAAGGTTAAGCCATTGGATACGCGGGAGAAGACGGCCGAACTTCATTTCTACCGCATCCAGCAGATTCCCGGACGTTTCGGCAGACGATTCGCACAAGGCATGGACATGAAGGCCTTCAATGTCTTCCGGCAGATTCCCGCCTATTTGTCCTGCCGTCAATCCGAGCCGCGAACCGGGCGAACACGGGTTGTAGAGGTCTGTACTCACCGCCGAAAACTCGGGATTGACGCGCAGCCCCATCGAAACAGGCCGTCCGTAGCGGCGCACCCTTTTGTGGAAACGCTCGTACTGGGTCAACGAGTTGAAGGTAACATGGCTGCTGTATTGCAGGATCGTATCGAAGCTGTCATCGGTATAGGCGGGCGAACAGGTATGCGCCAGGATTCCCATTTCCTCATACGCCAGGCGCGCTTCGTGTTTGGAACTGGCCGAAACACCATTCACATAAGGCTTGACGAGGGGAAAAACGCCCCACATGGCAAACCCTTTGAGTGCAAGGATGATTTCCACACCAGCCCTCCGGCTGACATCACGGATTAACTTCAGGTTAGCCGCGAGCAACGACTCGTCGAGAACGTAACAGGGCGAAGGTATTTGGGTTAAATCCATTTTTGATTTTTAATTGGAATGTAGATGCCGATGAGACAACCGAAACTCTTCACTCTTCATTCACTCGCCTGTGTTTCCATCGCCGGTGGCTCCACAGCCAGTATTGCGGGTTTCGACGGATGGTTTGCTCCAATAACTGCACATGTTTGTCGGTGATTTCCATTTCGCCGGTTTCAGCGGCATTTTCGGTAATCAGGGTGACATCCACTTCGTAATATCCCCGTTTCACCCGGCGGATTTCGTAATACACTACCGCCATGTTATAGCGTTTGGCCAACTTTTCAATACCCAGGTATATCGGCGTTTCCTGGTTGAGAAAGGTAGTCCAGTAGTGGATGGCATTGCGTTGCGGCGATTGGTCGGACAAAAAACACAGGGCGGTTAAACGTTTCTCGTCCCGGTATTTGTTGATCGCCCTGATAGCCGCCTGCGACGGGATCGCATCAGTGCCGTACTTGGTGCGCAAGTCATAGAAAAGCTTGTCGAAAAGTTTGTTTTGCAACGGCTGGTACAGCGTGGCATGGTGGTAGGGAATGGTATGTTCCAGCGTAGCCAGCCATTCCCAGTTACCATAGTGCCCGGTGACGAAGAAAATCTGTTTCCCTTTGCGGTACAGGTCGTCGAAAATTTCGGGATTGCTGTAATGGATGCGGCGGTGTATCTGCGCTGTATCGATATGAATCACTTTTAAGGTCTCGATAAACAGGTCGCACATGAAACGGTAGAATCTGCGGGCGATCTGCCACCGCTCCTTTTCGGTTTTCTCAGGGAATGAGTTGCGCAGATTTTCCATCACAACCTTGCGGCGGTAACGCGCCACATAACACACCAACACAAAAAGGAAGTCGGAAAACAGGTAAAGTCCCCGTAGAGGCAAAAATGCTAATAACCGACAAAGTCCATAAAATATTTTATACCAAAACATTATTTATTTTTGATGATAAATTGTTTGGAACAAAAGTACGGTTTTAATCGTTACTGCAAAAAAATGCCCTGTTAATAATTGTTATTATTACGTGCAAATGGATAAAAAAGTTTTACTTTTGCAGCATCATCAATTAATGTATTCATGGAATATCGCGAAAGACACAAGATCAAGGACATACTCGATTCTACCGCCTACGGCAGCGAAATGTTGGTAAAAGGCTGGGTACGCACCAAGCGGGGTAATAAAAATGTGACATTCCTGTCGCTTAATGACGGTTCCATTATCCACAACCTCCAAGTGGTGGTAGATGTGGCCGGTTTCGACGAAAATTTGCTCAAGCAAATCACCACAGGTTCATGTATCGCTGTGGTCGGGAAGTTGGTGGAATCGAAAGGCCAGGAGCAGACTGTTGAAATACATGCCAATGATATCACCCTTTACGGCACAGCCGATCCTGAAACCTATCCCTTGCAGAAGAAAGGGCATACCCTTGAATTTCTTCGCGAGATAGCGCATTTGCGGCCGCGTACCAATACGTTTGGAGCGGTACTGCGCATCCGGCATGCGATGGCTTACGCGATCCACAAATATTTCAACGACAACGGTTTTTTCTACCTTCATACGCCCATTATCACCGGCTCGGACGCCGAAGGTGCGGGCGCCATGTTCCACGTTACAGCGATGGAACTGGACAATATTCCCAGGACGCCCGAAGGTGAAGCGGATTACTCGCAGGACTTTTTTGGAAAGGCTACCAACCTTACCGTTTCGGGACAACTCGAAGGCGAATTGGGCGCTATGGCTTTGGGTCTGATTTATACCTTCGGCCCGACTTTCCGTGCCGAAAATTCCAATACGCCGCGCCACCTGGCCGAGTTTTGGATGATCGAACCCGAAATGGCTTTCTACGAGATCAAGGAAAATATGGACCTGGCCGAGGATTTCCTGAAATACCTCATCACGTATGCACTGGAACATTGTATGCCCGACTTGGAATTCCTGTCCAAGATGTACGATAAGGAATTACTGGAACGGTTGCGTTTTGTGATCGAAAATGATTTTGTACGCCTGACCTATACCGAAGGGGTCGAAATCCTCGAAAAATCGGGACAGAAATTCGAATTTCCCGTAAGCTGGGGTGTCGACTTGCAATCGGAGCACGAACGTTATTTAGTGGAGCAGCATTTCAAACGCCCGGTGATCCTTACCGATTACCCGCGCGAAATCAAGGCTTTCTACATGAAGCAAAACGCCGACGGCAAGACGGTGCGCGCTATGGATGTTCTTTTTCCAAAAATAGGCGAAATTATTGGTGGATCGCAGCGCGAAGAGGATTATACCAAGCTTAAAACACGCATCGGCGAACTGGGTATTCCCGAAAAGGATATGTGGTGGTACCTCGAAACCCGGAAATTCGGCACAGCGCCGCACAGCGGATTTGGCTTGGGTTTCGAGCGGCTGGTACTTTTTATTACCGGTATGGCCAACATCCGCGACGTGATACCATTCCCGAGAACGCCTAAAAACGCCGAATTTTGATTGATCCTGTACCATTGTATCATTCGGCGCGTTAACTATTTAACTGTTTTCTACCACTTTGCATGGCGCTACATGAAAAGTTACCTTTTCACACCTTCAAAGTTGCATACAAATCGTTTACAAATAAAAAATCAAAGCCTCACAAATTTACTGTAAGGCTTTGATTTTAAGTGACCCCGGAGAGGCTCGAACTCTCGACCCATTGATTAAGAGTCAATTGCTCTACCAACTGAGCTACGGAGTCTTAACAAATGCGGCGCAAATATAAATGAAATATTTGAATTAACTACAAAAAAATTACAATTCACTAACGTACAGACAATATATTATTCAATAATGAGCGTACACAGCACGGGATTATGATCCGAAAGGAACAAACCGTCGTCTTTTACATCGTAAATTATTCCGTGTCGACCTGTTTTTATTTTACCTCTTATAAAGATATAATCTATGATTGGACGCCTGTCCGCAGGCATTCTCCCGAAATTATGAAACGACCAGTCCGGACCGTATTTCAGCGGCGACAGATCGTATGTATCCGACAGGTAATAGGGACTGGATTCGTCCTTCAGGATTTTTATCGCCTCGTTTGTCGAAACGGAATTGAAATCTCCCGTAACAATAAGAGGTTTGTCCTTAACCGTTTCCTTTAGCCGGGACAGTAAAAGCTTGCTGCTCTCGCGGCGGGCGATTTTTCCCTGATGATCGAAATGAGTATTTACGAAATAGAAATCCTTTCCCGTTTTCCTGTCCCTGAAATGTCCCCAGGTAACGATTCGTTCACATGCAGCGTCCCAGCCCTTTACGCCTGCCGCTTCGGGATTTTCCGACAGCCAGAAAGTTTCGGATTCAAGCGCTTCAAAACGGTCTTTCCTGTACATTATGGCGCTGTACTCTCCCTGCGTTTTCCCGTCGTAGCGTCCCACGCCCAGAGCTTCATATCCGGGCAGATACTGTTTCAAATCATTCAGCTGGTTGTGCAAAACTTCCTGCAGTCCTACAATATCCGTTTCGTAGAACTCAATACAGGCGGCGGCAAATTCCTTGCGGTTCGACCATGTATTAAAACTGTCGGCAGGAGTATCAAGTCTGATATTGAAAGTCATCACATTCAGTTTCAGTTCCTGCTGAGCGGTACAGCCGACCGTTTCCATAAGCATAAAGCTTATAATCAAAATACGTAATATATTCATAGTATGAAAAATTTAATAAATAAAGTCATATAAAAGTGTGCTTGTGTTTTTACAGTTATCGCTTGCAATGAGCTTCAACTGTCTCTTCCTGCCTTTTCCGTCCATCTGTTTTTTATCAAAGATATAAGTCATTGATTTTGTCTTGGGATCGTGTTCGAACAGAACCCATTTCCCGTCGATATAGCCGTTGCACGATTCAATTCCCGAAATATCGTCGCTTAAACTGACAGTCAGTTTAGTCGAAGCGCTGAAATTATTGCTCTTTGCATTTACCGACACCTTGGGCGGAACTGTATCTGCGGATATAAAGTATTTGCCGAATGAAGATATTTCCGCGCTCAGAAATCCGTTTGCATCAAACCTTCCGCCGCAGTGGGAGACGCTTTCGTCTTTGTTCTGTCTGGCGATAAACGCATGTTCTTTCAGGTGCGAAGGCAGGTCGACAGGCTTGATCTTTAAGTTCATTGCCTTGTGTAAGGGAATATTTTCGTATCCGAGATTCCATAAGGGCGAATATGCCTTTGCCTTCTCGCTTTTGGATGATTTGAACAGTGCATCGCTGTAAAGAGATTCGGGTTCGACGTAAAGTTCCAGACCGTCCTCATAGTACTCGAAAGCGCTGTTCCAGTGCATGGTGATAAATTGCGCCGCATTTGCCGTCTGATGTTTTGTCGCCACCTTCGAACTTTTCCTGACTTTAAATTCAGCCACGCTTTTATTCAGTAAATCGTCGAACAGTTCGATTCTTATATTGTGAGGCAGGGTATCTTTCAGGCTTATCAGTCCGTTATTTTTGATATTTTCGTAAAACGGCGTTCTGTTTCCCTCCTCCCTATATGTTTTGATATATGTAACTTTGCTGTCGACAAGCTCGTCGTAAGCGATAAAACTGTTGATATATTTGGTGTATTTAAACTCAAATCCGTCTATCTTGAAACTGTAGAACAGCTCGTTGTCGATATACGCCGTCATCCGGTATATGCCATGCCTGCTCGTGTTCCCCGGCTGATAGTCGTTTGCACTTATACCTATAAATACAGGATTGCAGACCTCGAATACCGAAGTTTTTTCGGGGACATAATTTTTTCCTCTTTTGACCGCTGTTTCCGCTTTCAGGAGGCGCGGGCGCGTAACGTCGTTTATGCTGTCCAGCGTGAAAACGGCAATGCGGTGAAACACCGGAGGCATATCGTCTTCAGGAGTGATGTAGCCCTTTGATACAATGTTGATGGGAGCCTGAAGTTCGGATTCCCGTATCTCGAAGTGCAAATGCGCGCCAAAGGACGAGCCTGTATTTCCGGCGTAACCTATTAAATCGCCCTTTTTGACGGGCAGCAAAGTCGTATCGGTATAGTCGTTTACGTGAAACCGCTGTCTCTTATACTGATATTCTTCCACATATTCCGCAATCTTCCCCGCAAATCTGTCCAAATGACCATATACGGATGTATGCCCGTCGGGATGTTCGATATACAGCGCTTTTCCGTATCCGGTACCGCTGACGTAAATCCTTGAAACATGCCCTGTGTCTATTGCGAAAACCCTGGCGCCCGGCGCCCCCCCGACTCTCAAGTCTATTCCCGAATGAAAATGGTTGGATCTCAATTCCCCGAAATTCGCAGACATGGATAAAACCCTGTCCAAAGGGAAACGATAGTCCTGCGCATATACTGAAAATAACAGAGATGAAAAAAATACCAAAACGACTGTCTTTTTTAGAATCATACTTATCAAGTTTACAAATCAAGGCGCAAAATTAGATGAAATTGTTAATATTTCAAAAAATTTTCAGGATTGGAAATTCTGTCATTTTCGGTCTTTTCCTATCTCATCATTCCTGCGAACCACTGTTTAAATTCTTTTACCCGGGCTTTGCTTATTATTATTTTTTGAGGTACCGGGATTTTCAGGTTTACAGACAGCTTATTGCCAAACCACAATGATATGTCCTTGACCGATGAACGGGAGATTATAAACTGTCGATTTGCTCTGAAAAATCTGTCGGGATCAAGTTCGCCCATTATGTCGTCGAGTGTTTTGTCGATATAATGGCTTTTATTGTCGGCGGTTACGATTTTCACGATCTTTGTATCTATGTAAATGTAATAGACGTCGCTTAGCGCCATGGGGATAAGTTTGTCCTTTTCGGGAACGAGGAAATAGCTTTTATACGATTTGTTATACTGTTTCAGGCTCTCCAGCAGGTTATTTATGACAGCCTGATTTTGCGCGGCATTTCCCATGAAGTTCCTGTATTTTGACATAGCCTTTTCCAGGGCGGTTTTGTTTATCGGTTTCAGGATATAGGCGATGCTGTTTACTTCGAAAGCTTTCAGCGCATATTCATCGTATGCAGTGGTAAAAATAACCGGACATTTGATTTCCACACTGTCGAAAATCATGAAAGCCGAGCCGTCGGCAAGATGTATGTCCATAAATATCAAGTCGGGCGACGGGCTTGTTTCCATCCATTCCACCGTTTCCTCGATTGACTGCAGGATTGCCGTAATTTCGATATCTTCCCTGACTTCCCCTATCAGGTTTTTAAGCGTTTCAGCTGCAATAAATTCATCTTCTACTATGATTGCCTTCATATCTAAAATCAATTTTTCATCAGTGGGACTGTTACTTCGAAAACATTGCCGTTTCTTGCTGCGACGATGTCTTTTTTCCACATCAGTTTATACCTTTCCGCAAGATTGACGAGACCGATCTTTTCGCCGCTTTCGGCTTCCTTTTTCAATTGAATGGGATTCGATACCCTTATTGATTCGCCGACGCCTTCGATTTTCACTGTCAGCGGCTGCTTGTTGCTGACCACATTATGCTTGATTGCATTTTCGACCAGAGTCTGCAAACTCAGTGGAATTATCAGCCGTTCATAGAGTTTTTCATCTATATCGTATTCGAAATCAAGATTGTTTCCATATCGTATCTTCATAAGATGGCAGTATGCCCTGGTGAATTTCAGTTCTTCGTTCAGGGGTATTACCTCTTCGTTTTGCAGCGTATACCTGAAAACATACGACAGTTGCTGAACGTATTCCTGCGCCTTGTCGGCGTCCACCCTGATGAGCGAATTAAGCGTGTTTAACGAATTGAAAAGGAAATGGGGATCAACCTGATTTTTCAGCGCCTCGTAGCGGCTTCGCAGATATTCAGCGCGTAGAGC
>JAISDP010000245.1 GCA_031264715.1 Bacteroidales bacterium | reverse complement strand
AGTGGAAGTGGAATATTTTATCGCGTTGTGCGAGTTACCGCTGCCCCAGCTGCAATCGTTCGACAAATCGAAATACGAAGGTTTGCGCGCCATTTACAAGGATTACAATATTAATGCGGCCGAACGGGTAAAAGCCATCGAGGAAGAAACCAATCACGATGTGAAGGCGGTGGAATATTACCTGAAAGAGCAGTTCCGGGCGCTTGACATCCAGCAGTACAGCGAGTTTATCCATTTCGGGCTGACATCGCAGGACATCAACAATACGGCCATCCCATTATCGAACAAGGATGCCATCGAACAGGTTTACACGCCTTACTGTGACGACCTGATGCTGTGCCTGCGCAACTTCGTGAAAACATGGGCTACCGTCCCGATGCTGGCGCGCACGCACGGACAGCCTGCATCGCCTACCCGCCTGGGCAAGGAATTTGCGGTATTTGTCGAAAGGCTCGAAGTGCAGTTCGCACAGTTCAAGTCCATCCCGTTTTCGGCTAAATTCGGCGGGGCCACGGGTAACTTCAATGCGCATCATGCGGCTTATCCGGAAATCGACTGGAAAGCCTTTGCCAACAATTTTGTTGACAATGTGCTGGGTTTGAAACGCAGTCAAACCACGACACAAATTGAGCATTACGACAATTTTGCAGCCCAGTGCGACGCCCTCAAACGTATCAACAGTATCCTGACCGATATGTGCCGCGACATCTGGACTTATATCTCGCAGGAATATTTCAGGCAGAAAATCGTCAAGGCGGAGGTCGGCTCGTCGGCCATGCCGCATAAAGTGAATCCCATCGACTTCGAAAACGCCGAGGGAAACCTTGGGCTGGCCAATTCGCTGTTCGAGCACCTGGCTGCAAAACTGCCCGTATCGCGCCTGCAGCGCGACCTGACCGATTCTACCGTATTGCGCAACACAGGCGTGCCGATGGCCCATACCATCATTGCGTTTCATTCGATACTCAAGGGTTTGAACAAGCTCATCGTGAACTACCCCGCGCTGGATGCCGATCTGACACGCAACTGGATCGTAGTGAGCGAAGGAATACAAACGGTACTGCGCCGCGAAGGTTTCCCCAAACCCTACGAAGCGCTTAAAGAGTTGACCCGCACATCGGAAGAGGGTATCGACAAATACAAACTGAATGCATTTATCGACCGGTTGGACGTGTCGCCCGAAGTAAAGGAAGAACTGAGGCAGATCACCCCGTTTAACTATACGGGAATCTGACAAATGAAGAATGACAAATGAAGAATGAAGAGTTAATCATTGAAATATGGGTACATTAAAAAATATCGCTTTGGCCTTGATTTGCTGTCAATCATCCATGATTCATGCTCAATTGAAGTTTGACGATTATTTCGAAACAAAAACGCTTCGTTTTGATTTTTACCTGGCTGGAAATGCCCAGCGCCAGGATGCTTATATGGATTGCTTCCGCGAAGAGCCGCATTGGGGCGGACCGCTCACGCATCTTACCGACAGTCCCGATTATGGCGAATATCGCTACGATGTGTTTGACGAGGCTTCCGGAAACCTGGTGTACAGCAGGGGATTCTGCTCGCTGTTCCAGGAATGGCGCACCACCGAAGAGGCTCAAATCACTAACCGTTCGTACAGCCAGGTGATCGTGATGCCCTATCCCAGAAAGAACATCCGTCTCGAGATATTAGCGCGGAATTACGTCACCGGCAAATTCGAACCGTTATTCAATACAACCCTCGATCCGAAAAGCATCTATATCAATCGCGAAAAACGTCCGGAATATCCGGTTACCAAAATATTGAACAGCGGCAAACCCGCCCAAAAGGTCGATCTGGTATTTGTTGCCGAAGGATACACGGAAGGCGAAATGGGCAAGTTCAGGAAAGATGCGGCGCGGTTCACCGATTTTCTTTTCCAGACCAGGCCTTACAGCGACCGTAAAAACGATTTCAACATTTGGGCGGTCGAATGTCCGTCGGAAGAATCGGGCGTGGACATTCCCGGACAAAAAATCTGGAAGAATACCGCACTCAAGTCGCATTTCTGGACATTCGGCATCGACCGTTACCTGACCGCTCCCGATCTTGCGGTCATCCGCGATAAGGTATGGAACGTTCCCTGCGATGCGGTGTTTGTGATCGTCAATTCCGAAAAATACGGCGGCGGCGGTATCTTCAATTATTACGGCCTTGGGACGGCAGACCATGAGTTGAGTAATGTCGTTTTCGTGCACGAGTTAGGTCATTCGTTTGCCGGACTGGCCGACGAGTATTTCAGTTCGGAAGTGGCCTACAACGATTTCTACAACCTGAAAACGGAACCGTGGGAACCCAACATCACCACCCTGGTGAATTTCGAAACGAAGTGGAAAGACATGTTGCCTGCCGGAACGCCGATCCCGACGCCACCCGCCGAAATCAACGAAGGCCGGACAGGAGTCTATGAAGGTGGCGGCTATGTGACCCATGGCGTCTACAGGCCGATGATCAATTGCCGGATGCGCAGCAACAGCGCCGTTTTTTGCCCTGTATGCCAGCGCGCCATCAACAGGATGATTGACGGGAGCATTGATCAATAAAGTTTTGAACATCCGGTATTGCACCCAATAACCAATATTTCATGAAGCCCTTTTTGCGTTTGCTCAGTTTTGCCAAGCCTTACGGAAGATACTGGCCTAAATACGCCTTATTTACCCTGATAGCAACAGTTATGGGTACAATCAATTTCGTATTGATTATTCCGGTAATGAGAGTATTATTTGAGGGCGATTCGGCAATTATTGCAGAAAAGCCTCAAATGGCGGACGGATTTATCAAATATTGTATCGACATGTATAATTACTGGTTATCTAATTTTACGGTGCAACATGGACCTAAAGGAGCGCTTATTTTTGTAATCCTGATACTTTTAGTAGCTTCTGTATTGGCCAATCTTTTTGGCTATTTGTCGCAGCGGACGCTCACATCATTGCGTACCAATCTTGTACGTAACATACGTAAAGCGATTTACGACAAAATATGCTGTTTTAATGTCGGGTATTTTCAAGATAAACGTAAAGGAGATATTTTATCAAGCGTCTCGAGCGACGTTGCTGAAGTACAGGGATCGGTGGTTAATTCATTTCAAGTGTTGTTTCGAGAGCCGTTGATGATCATCATTACAATGGGAGCGCTTTTTGCGATGTCGTACCGGTTAACATTATTTACCCTGTTGGCTTTACCGGTTGTATCGTTAGCCGTCGGAAGGCTGATCAAAAAACTCCGTACTCATGCCAAAGAAAGCCAAAGTATCATGGGACAGATTGTCAGTGTGTTCGAAGAGACTATTTCAGGTATCAAAGTTATCAAGGCTTTTAACGCTGAAAAACAAATGACTGACAAGTTTGACTGGATGAATAACCGGCACCGGCTTGTTAATAAAAAAATCATGAACAGGATTGAAGTCGCCACACCGCTCTCCGAATTTCTGGGTGTAACTGTCGTTGCCTGTATCATATTCTATGCCGGTATACTTCAAATCAATGGCAAGCTGGGAATGTCGATGGAAGTCTTTATTGGATATATAGCTATGTATTACAGGGTAATAGCGCCGGCAAAAGCTTTAGGAAATGCCTATGGTAACATCCAAAGGGGTTTGGCTTCCGGCCAACGTATCTTTGCCATTTTAGATCAGGAAAACGAAATCAGGGAAATAGCCAATCCCATTCCAATCAGTAAATTTAAGGAGAATATCGATTTCCGCGATGTGACGTTCAGTTATGGAACAGAGCCTGTATTGCACAACATCAACCTCACTATTCCCAAAGGCAAAATGTTTGCGCTGGTGGGGCACTCGGGCGCCGGCAAGTCGACCATTGCCGACCTGATACCCCGTTTCTATGATATAACCGAAGGCGAGTTATGTATCGACAGTGTGAATGTGAAGGATTACAAGCTCAACGACCTGATCGGCCAGATGGGGATTGTGACGCAGGAACCCGTGCTGTTCAACGACACCGTATTCAACAACATTGTTTTTGGAATGACCGGCGTGAGCGAGGAACAGGTGATTGCCGCCGCCAGGATTGCCAATGCCGACGAATTCATCGTCCATTTGGAAGAAGGGTATTACACCAACATAGGCGATCGCGGTATGCGGCTCTCGGGCGGACAGCGGCAACGCATCGCCATTGCGCGCGCCGTGTTGAAAAACCCGCCGATACTGATCCTCGACGAAGCTACATCGGCGCTCGATACTGAATCGGAACGACTGGTACAGGATGCGCTCACCAAGCTGATGACCAACCGTACTTCCATTGTCATCGCACACCGGCTAAGCACCATCAAGCATGCCGACTGCATCTGCGTGCTCGAAAATGGCCGTATTGTAGAACAGGGAACGCACGACGAACTGATCGCCATTGAAAATGGCATCTACAGGTATCTGCACTCCCTGCAGGTAAAATAAATGCATTCATAACATTCAACATTCGGATACATTCCCCGGAAAGTTGCCAGCCGTAAGGGATACGCGAATATATACGCGGTCGGTTATATCTTCATCCCGATGATGAAAATACCCGAATCGTCTGCCATTTTGATGACGGCTTCGCGTTCAATCAGGAGGATACCACCGGATTCCACAGCAATACCCTTGATGCCGTACTTCTTCAATTGCTCGATGGTTTGCAGGCCGATAGCGGGCAAATCCACGCGCATGTCCTGACCCGGCTTGAGCACTTTCACCATCACGGGCGCTTTGCCCTGCTTCTTGACAGTAGCTGCGCGCGAAAGCATCATATCCGTTCCTTCAATGGCTTCTACCGCCAGCACCATGCCTTCCTGCACGATCACGGCCTGCCCGACATCCACGGCGCCTAATGCTTTGGCTACCGTAATGCCGCGCTGTATGTCGTCCATATCATCCGACGATGGCTTTACCTTTCCGTAGAGGCCTTCCGAAAACATCATTTCCGGAACTACTTCCTCGATGCCCACTACTTTAAAACCGTGACGCTC
>JAISDP010000238.1 GCA_031264715.1 Bacteroidales bacterium | reverse complement strand
TATATAATCCTATGAATAACAGCATTAAAGCAACATTATTTTTTGTAGTTACAGTGTATTCCATATTGCTGAATGCACAGACTGATAAAACTGATATTTTCGACAAAGAATCGAAAACTTTGGATAAGAGTCTGATTACAGAACCAACGAAGGATACGGCATCAGATGTTGTGGAAGATACCGTTTGGGTATTGACTGCGGAAGGGAAAAAAATGATTGTCGGTGATATTGCTCCCGTTTCCGTCAGAGAATTGAAAATCTCAAATAAAAGATTTATGCCGGAATTGACTTGGGAAAGTGTATTGGATGTGATGAACCTCAAGTATGAACCTGTCGAAGGGTTTGTTTTAAATGAGAAATTTGAATTCTGTAAACCGTATTCCCTTTCGTTGCACAACTCTATAAAATCAAGCGATCGTAACTTCTTAGCCTATATCGAGCATTACTTTACAGGAATTTATCCGATTTTCACGGATGATGTAAATCCGCCCGACTCGGTAGTATCTGCTTATGACAGATATTTCAACAACATAAATATGTTTTCCGGAACAAAAAACAATTATCTGACAAGAATTTCCATAACTGACCGGAACATGCGCTATTTTTATATCATTAGGGATCATCTGATTAATGTTGCAGGAAAGTACGATACGGATTACCGTTATGATTTTTCCATGAAGGATATGGAAAAGAATGTCCGGTATCTTTCCAGCGAGTATGCCCAAACACAGTTTAATGCCGATACGGCAATCTGCTATTCATTGCCTGTAAAGCCAATAAACGGAGACAAGAAACTCCAAAAAAAATATTCCCGATGCGAAGTATTGCTACTCCAGAAGAATAATTTGGGGCCGGTAGTTTTTTATTGTTTCTTTACGAATAAGGGTTACAAGAATCGTAAAAAATATCTGGATCAGTTAGGGAGATCCTTAAAGTTTAATGATTGACAGGATTAGCTGAACTATAAACGGAAACAGAGTACATCGCAGGAAAAAGCCTGCGTTACAGATATGTTCTACTCCGGCCAGTCTGCCTCCTCGTCCCAATTGAACAACTTCTGCTGCAGAAGCTGGCCGTCTCTGTACTGTTTATTTCTTTATGCTTACCGAGCTATTCCATTTTTCGCCATATATGTATAATGAATATTGCAAAGGTTTGAAATTGTATTTTTCACACACTTCCTTGATGATCGGCTGCAAGCGTTGGTCGGAAAATTCGATTACTTCGCCCGATTTAAGACATACCATGTGTTCATGCTGCATGCCCGGGTATGCTTTTTCAAATTGGGCAATATTCTTCCCGAATAAATGTTTCACCACCAAATTGCACTCGAGCAACAGGTCGATAGTGTTATAAAGTGTAGCCCGGCTTACCCTGTAATTCTTATTTTTCATCAGGATGTAAAGCGATTCGATGTCAAAATGCGAATCCTGGGAATATATTTCGTCCAAAATAGCATACCTTTCCGGGGTCTTCCGGTGACCATTACGTTCAAGATACTTGGTAAAAATTACCTTTGCCTGCGCCTTCATATCGGCATGATCCATTATCATACTATGTTAATTAAATAAGAAAAGTACGTCTGCATAATCGGCTTATATTATTGTAAAATATAATTCGCTATAAATAAGCGATTTAATAATTGTGATCGTATAAGTTTCAGAAGACATACTTAATCGAATGTTATTGAATATTGATCATTGCTTTCATTACCCCATCTTGATATCCGGCCACAAGATCGAACGCTTCCTTGCAATCTTCGAAATCGAAACGGTGAGTAATCCAATGATCCACTGCTACAGAACCATCGGCAATTACCCTGATGGCTTCTTTATCGCAGCCGTTCTGTCGCCGGACATTCTGGATGCATATTTCTTTCCTGCGTAAATCGTCCACAGGGAATGAAAACCTCGAAAATTCGGGTATCCCTACAATCAAAAGTTTTCCTCCGGGTTTCAATAAATTGATGGCCTGGTCGAGCGCTTCCTGCCGACCGCAGCACTCGAATACCACATCCAACATCAGTGGCTCCCGTTTTTTCATCTTCATAACAACATCCTGTCGTAAAATGTTGTATGTGTCGGTGGCGCCGCTTTTGCGGGCAATTGCAAGACGTTCGTCAATTTTATCGGTAACATGCACATTAGCGGCACCCGCGAGCCGTACACCGGCCAATACGCTAAGGCCAATCGGTCCCGAACCGAGAATGGCAATGTTTTTACCTTTGAGTTCTCCAGCAAGATGCGCAGCATAAAGCCCGATAGCCAACGGTTCGGAGATCGATGCCTGTTCAAGGATCATGCTTGCAGGTATGGGTAAACAACTACCTTGCGGCATCACAATGTATTCGGACAAGCAGCCTTCGGCCTGGCCGGGACAGCCAAGAAAACGCAGCTTCCGGCAAGTATGCGGCCTTCCGGCAAGGCATTGATCGCATGTTCCGCAAGGCATAGCAGGCTCAATGGCAATACGGTCGCCCACACGCAACGAACTTACCTCACTTCCGACCTTTTCGACGATCCCGGCGCCTTCATGTCCCACAGGAAAAGGATATTGTACTACCTGCGAACCTATTTTACCGGTAACATAATAATGCACATCCGAACCACACACGCCCACGGCTTGCATACGGATCAACACATCAGTATCATTTTGAATATCGGGCTTCGGGACATCAAGCATCTTCATCTGCCGGATACCTGTTAACTGCATGGATTTCATACGTATCGTTATTTTCAATAACAGCGATAAAGATAGTTATTTATTTTTTGTTTTTGTCCAAAAATAAATTAAATTCGCCATCAGTCCGAGCAGTATTCAATTGTAAGTGAAAATCCCCTTCGGCAGAGCGATGTAATAAATAATCAATCATGTTCAAAACCAACGCCTTGATCCTTTTAGTCAATTCATTGACCAAAGCCGAAAAGAAACGGTTCAAATCGTACAGTCGTGAGTCGGGCTATATCACATTGTTCGACATTATCGATAAGAACAAGACTATTACCCCGGAAGCGCTGAGAGCCGAATACCTCGGAAAAAAAGCCGGGGCAAGTTTCGACATCACGATCAATTACCTGTATCAACTGCTGCTGGATTCGCTCCTTGCATTGCGCAAGGAACAGGATCACCATTACTTGCTGCTGAATAAATTATTGAAGTCAAGGATACTATTTGAAAAGTCGCTTTTCGAAGAAGCGCTGGAGATGCTGGATCAAGTGAAAGAAGCGGCCTGGAAATACGAAAACCAGTACATACTGATATATGCCGCCCGTATGGAATTGGATTACCTGTTGTCTCTCAACTTTCCGAATATTTCCGAAACCGATCTTCTCAACAGGTATTCGCGCATCAATGAAGCCATTAAAATGCTCCGTATTGCCACCGAGCAGTCGGCACTGTTTGATTTACTGAAGCACCGGATGATCCACAAAGGTAATATCCGCTCCAAGGCGCAAGTCAATGCCTTGAATGATTTGGTAGTAAGCGAAATGAGTATTGTGGCCTCGTCGGGCGCCGAAAATTTCGAGATCAAAAAGCAGCACCAGCTATTCCAATCCAACTACCTGATATATACCGGCGATTACAATTCTGCCTTACGGTCGTATCACGAACTCAACCGTTTGTTCGAAGACAACCGGCAGCTTTGGACCAACCCGCCGATTTATTATGTGCAGGTTGTAGAAGGGATACTGGATAATCTGCGCAGTATACGTAAGTACGACGAACTGCCTTATTTTACCGGGCAATTGAAAAAGATACATCATTCGTCCAAAAGTTTCCAGGCAGGGATCAATGCATTGGTGTTCCTGTACGAACTTTTCCCGCTACTGGATCAGGGCGACTTCCCGGCTTCATTGAAATTACTGAACCTCCACCAGAACGATGTATTGGACAGACTGCATCTGCTTAACCCTGCCCGCCAGGCCGAAGTATGCCTGTACACGGCTTTGGTGTATTTTGGTAACAATGATTTCCGGAAAACACAAAAGGCGTTGCAACAAATCATTATCCGGGGCAAAAGCTTCTATTTTCTGCCCTTGTACCGCACCATACGGCTGGTGAACCTGATGACGCACTATGAAACCGGCGATTTTGATATGATCCAGTACGAAAGCCGTTCCATCAAAAGGGAAATCTCGCGGAATGAGAAGATTTACCGCACCGAACACCTGATGTTACGATTCGTAGGTAAACCGCTTCAACCCGGACAAAAGGCAAAAATGTGGGAAAAGTTGTCACCCGAGTTGGACGGGATACGGAACGATATTTTTGAAACGCACATCCTAAAGATTTTTGATTTTACGGCATGGATAGAATCCAAGCTACGACGGAGCGCTTTGAAGAGAAGCCCCACCCCCCAAGTAGGGAGGGAGGCCGGCGCTCATCAACAATAGTGCGAAAAACGAAACCTTTTTCTATCATTCACGTATAATAATTTTAGTAAAAATTCAATTCAAACAATATTAAATTGAAAATTGTTCCCTAACTTTATAGGTTTAAAAATTTGAGCAATTTCATATATAAAATCAATCATTATGTCCCAAGTTATCGGCGAAATAATACAGGTGATCGGTCCTGTTGTGGATGTCAGTTTTGAAAAAGCAATGGGCGAATTGCCCCGCATACACGATGCATTGGAAGTAAAACGAATTGATGGCCAATCCATTATCCTGGAAGTACAGCAGGATATCGGTGAAAACACATTGCGTACCATTGCGATGGATTCGACCGACGGTTTGCAGCGCGGTATGGATGTGGTATCGCAAGGCGGAGCCATCCGTATGCCCAAGGGCGACACCGTTCGCGGACGCCTGCTGAATGTAATCGGCGACGCCATTGACGGGATGGAAGCTGTGAACAAAGACGGGTACGGCATACATGGTGAACCGCCTAAGTTCGAAGAATTGACCACACAATCGGAAGTGTTGTTTACCGGTATTAAGGTAATCGACCTGCTGGAACCCTATGCTAAGGGCGGTAAAATCGGGTTGTTGGGTGGCGCCGGTGTTGGCAAAACAGTTATTATCATGGAATTGATCAATAATATTGCCAAAAAATATTCCGGCATGTCGGTATTTGCTGGCGTGGGCGAACGTACCCGCGAAGGCAACGACCTGCTCCGCGAAATGATCGAATCGGGCGTTATCAAATATGGCGAGGAGTTCAGCAAGTCAATGGAAGAAGGCGGCTGGGACCTGTCGAAAGTAGACTATGAAGCGCTGAAGGAATCGCAGGCCACGCTGGTATTCGGTCAGATGAACGAACCGCCCGGAGCGCGTGCCAACGTTGCCCTGTCGGGGCTTACCATTGCCGAATCGTTCCGCGACGGCGACGGTACAGGCAAAGGACGCGATATTCTTTTCTTTGTCGATAATATTTTCCGTTTCACGCAGGCTGGTTCGGAAGTTTCCGCGTTGTTGGGACGCATGCCGTCGGCGGTAGGTTACCAGCCCACGCTGGCTACCGAAATGGGATTGATGCAGGAACGCATCACTTCTACCAAAAACGGTTCCATCACTGCCGTGGAAGCCATTTATGTGCCTGCCGACGACTTGACGGATCCAGCTCCTGCCACTACTTTTGTGCATCTGGATGCGAAAACCGTGTTGAGCCGTAAGATCTCCGAGTTGGGTATCTATCCGGCTGTGGATCCGCTTGATTCGTCGTCGCGTATTCTTACACCCGAAATCGTGGGCAACGAACACTATAACACGGCGCAACGTGTGAAAGAGTTGTTGCAACGCTACAAGGAGTTGCAGGACATCATCGCGATCCTTGGTATGGACGAATTGTCGGAACAGGATAAATTGGTGGTAGCCCGTGCACGTCGTGTACAGCGGTTCCTGTCGCAGCCGTTCCATGTGGCCGAGCAGTTCACCGGACGTCCGGGCGTATTTGTCAGCATCCAGGATGCCGTCAAGGGTTTCAACATGATCATGGACGGTGAACTGGATCAATACCCCGAAGCGGCGTTTAGCATGGTCGGAACCATCGAGGAAGCCATCGAGAAAGGTAAGAAACTGATCGCCGAAGCGAAATAGATTAGCCTCCTCCCCATGAGGGAGGACTTTAAAATATTTATGTTATGCAATTGGAAATCCTAACCCCCAGCAAGAACATCTTTTCGGGGGAAGTAAAGTTGGTAAAAGTACCCGGTAGTAATGGATCTTTCGAGATCCTGAACAATCATGCAGCTATCATTTCTACGTTGACGGATGGAGAGGTGAAAGTAGAAGCGGAATCGGGCGAGACATTACGTTACAAGACAAGTGGCGGTGTGGTAGAAGTAAAAAATAATCATATCGTGGTACTGGCTGAATCTATTGAAAAATAGCACGTATGAGATTCGAGATAAAGTGGTTGCAGGCATGTTTGGTCATGTTTGTCGTATTTGCAGCGCCAATGCAATTGTTGGCACAACGGAAAGTAACATTCTTGGCATCAGACAAATTGGAGGTGACGGCCGACCTGTATTTGTATGACAATGGCGCGCCTTATATCATCTTGTTTCACCAGGAAAACAGCAGCCGCGGCGAATACAGGGAGGTTGCGCCTAAATTGTTGAAATTGGGATTTAATTGCCTGGCCGTTGATTTGCGAAGCGGCAAGGAATGTCGTTTTGTGAAGAATGAAACAGCCGCGGAAGCTCAAAAGAATAATCTGCCGGCCACAATCTCGGATTGCGAAAAAGATGTATTGGCTGCCATAGAATATGTAAGAAAAACAGCGATCAAAAATCGTTATGTTCTTTTTGGAAGTTCGTTTTCGGCATCGCTGGCGATGAAGGTGAGTAACCATAACCAGAAAGCTACAGCGGTGATCGCTTTCAGTCCGGGCGAATACTTTAGCCCTGTGAAGGTAAAAGACTGGCTGAAAGACTTCGACAAACTGCTGTATGTTACATCAACGAAACGCGAACAGTCTTTTGTAACAGAACTGATCAAGGATATACCTGCACAATACGTCACTAAATACCAACCATCGGGCGATGGGGTACACGGAGCGCCTGCCTTGTGGAATGACAATCCTTCGGCAAGCGATGGCTGGATGTCGCTGATGATGTTTGTGAAGAAGGTAAAGGAAGAAAAATACAAGTAAAATTCCCTTTTTCCGAATATGGCGTTTTTCATTGGATGTCTCTCCCGAAGAGCGTGAAGCGTGTTTCACGACAATGCCTGTACGCGGACTAAATCAATGTAAATCAATGAAACATCATCATACTTGCTTTATTAAAATCATTACCATCGTGGGAAATCATTAAAGCGACAGCCTATCCGAACGAGCTGACACCAGGGACCAACGATTATTAATTAATTTTTACTGTTTTTGATGAAATAATGTTTTTTTTCAGAAAAATATAATATCTTTGAATGTCTAATATAGTATCTTTTGAGTATCTAATAAAATATCTTATTAATCTTAATATCAATTATATGAAAACAATTCGAAAAAGTGTGTGCCTTATTTTTACTTTATTGTTACTTACGGGCAGTGCTGTTCATGCCCAGTCGGACGAACAAAAGATGTATCTGGGCGTTGGGTTTGGATTTGATTACGGAGGGCTTGGTGGCAAATTCGAGTATCTCCCGGCGAAACATATCGGTGTGTTTGGCGGATTGGGATACAACCTGTTGTCGGCCGGCTGGAATGTAGGGGCAACTTACAAAATACTGCCCGACAAGAAAGTTTCGCCCAACGTGATGGTTTTTTATGGCTACAATGCCGTAATGAAAATTACGAACGCCGAGGAGTATAATACGACTTCATACGGGATTACCATCGGCGGTAACCTTGACATTAAGGTGGGCAGCAGAGGAAGTAAATTATCCATCGGCTTATTCGTGCCTGTCCGGTCGAGCAAATTTAATGATAACTATGATGCGGCAAAGGCCGACTCGAGAATTACATTCGAAAATGAGCTTTTACCGATAGGTTTCAGTATCGGGTACAATTTCCCGCTGTAAAACCGGAGTTGCTCCCGATTCGTTGTTGAGCGGCAAGTACAGCGCTTTGCGGCCAAGGCTCGCAAGGCGGCTGTCTGCATTGATTACGGTACTGATCAAATATTATTTGTTTACAGTCATCTGCACCAGGTCGATACGGGTGTTGGTTACTTTACGGATGATGAAGGTATAAGGCTCTATCCGGATCATTTCGCCGGCCAGCGGCAGGTTGAGGTGGTGATAGAGGATAAATCCCGCCAAGGTATCGTAATCATCCTTTTCGGGGATATTCAAGCGGAACGTTTCATTGATATATTCGATTTCGAGCCTTCCCGAAAACAGGAATTCATTTTCCTTGATCTGCCGTTCCACCAGGTTGTCCTTATCGTGCTCGTCCTCGATGTCGCCGAAAATTTCCTCGATCAGGTCTTCGAGCGTGAGCAGTCCTGCTGTTCCGCCGTATTCGTCCACTACGATGGCGATGCTGCGGCGTTCCTGCATGAACAGTTGCATCATCCTGTTGCCCGACATCGTTTCGGGAACAAAGGTCAAGAGGTTAATCATTGACTGCATGGATTGCGGATTTTTGAACAATTCCTTCGAATGTACATACCCGATCACATGATCGATATCCTCGTTATAAACAATAATTTTGGATACGCCGGTGTCGATAAATTTTTGTTTCAGTTCTGCAATGGGAGTATTTTCTTCCACAGCCACAATATCGGTACGCGGAATCATACAATCGCGTATCTTCACTGTGGAAAAATCTATTGCGTTCTGGAATATTTTTATCTCGTGTTCGGCATCCTGTTCTTCTTTACTCGCCGGCTGCGCTTCGCCAAGAACAAGGTCATCCGGGTCGGCTCTTGCAAAAACGGTTTCTCCGCTACTTTTGCCGGGATCAATTCTGGCGAATACCCGGATGAAAATACGCGCTATCCCCGTGATGATTCCTGTAACGGGGTACATTATCCCGTAAAACACCACTAAAGGCAATGCGCATACGTTCATGATCACATTAGGGCCTATCCGGAACAGGACTTTCGGCAGGTAGTCGGCAAACAGGAAAAAGGCAAGGGAGGCTACAGCAATTGCGATCACCAATGCAACGGCCACATATGGGACATGCTCCGACACGACTGGGACCAGCCACCACACGAAGGCGACCCCGTATATAACCATCGCAATATGATAACCCACCATCACAGTGGAAAGGTATTGCGCAGGATGGCGGGTATAAATGGCGATGATCGCCGACGGGAATTTCCCCTGCTTACGATTGAGTTCGATCTTTAACCTGCTGGCCGACATGAATGCAGTTTCCATGCCCGAAAAAAAGGCCGCAAAAAGTAACGACGGGATGATGATCCATAGAGCGCTCATGGCTGGTTTTCTGGTTCTGGTTCTGGTTCTTCATCTTTCAGTATGATGGTCGCTTTGCCTTTGCTCAGCTTCCATTCCGTGAAATCCTGCCTGGCCGTAAATGTGTCGCCGGTTGCTACCGTACCGTCTTTGCTTGTTATCTTGGGGTACTTCTCCGAATATACAATGCCTTTCGCGGGATCCCAAAATAATTGTTCGGTTTCCAGCTTTTGCCCCCCATCGTTGGTTAACACTACGTTGCTGCGTGCTTCCCATAAGTCCGTGATTAAATCGTGTTTTGCCCAATTGGCCGTGATCTCGGCTTTTAATTCTCCATTTTTTTCGTAAAACCAGGCATGCAACCCTTCCGGAAACTCCATACGCTGTTCCTTCGCCGATTCATAACTTTTTAACAGGGGAGCGATCATTCTTGTTTGCAAACGCGCCGAATCGGAGTACAGTACCTCGATATTATCGCCCGACAGATCCGGTTCTGTCTCCGCATCAATATATTTGTTCACCACTTCCATGTCGTTGACACACGAAAACAACGATACAGCTAACAGCGTCATAATCAACGTGATCCGAAAATGAGTTTTCATGAAAACAGGGTGTCTTTTATCAACTGATAAACCCCCAAAGCATGGTTTGCCTTGAGGGTCTGCCTAACGATTATACTTTTTAATTATTGAAACGCGCCTTTGTGCTTTCACTAACCCAGCATCCTATACTGACGGCGGCGCCTTCGGTAATATTACGGAAGAATGCTTCTTCCTTTTTCGGGAAATGTTGCGCATACTGGCTGATCAGGGGATTAACAACAGAAGCCATATCCGAATCAACCGCTTTGGCCTTTTGCAACTTGTCAACTACGACCCAATAAATCTGTGCTTTTTCGAAATCGTCTTCGCCGCATTTGGGGCCATTGGCATAAGTATTGGCCAACAGGATGTAAGGCGCTCCCCAGTCCGGGCGCAGCTTGCTGGCTTCTATAGCATATTTCTTCGCATCGCCATACTTGTTGTATTTGGTCAACAGGATGCCGCCCAATTGATAGTTATAATTGGCTTTTTCAATGGGGTCGGTTTCGCTTTTGATGGCGTTTTCAAAATATTCAACAGCCTTGTCGAAATTTTCTTTCTTGAAGAAAAGCTTGGCCATGTTGTAGGCTGCATCGGGCGACGGGTTCAACGTGTATTGCTGTTCCGAAGCCTTTTCGAACAATTCCGAATCAGTGCATTCTTTCCGGTTGAGCATACGGGTCAACTTACGCAGGAATTCGGGATCCTCCTTGCTTGCCTCGTATTTGGCGCCATATATCTTGAGCAGGTTATCGCAACTGGCTGCGCTGCTGCCGGCGAAACTTTCGTCGATCATATCGCGCGCTTTGGCTAACTCCTCGTTGGATGTTTTCTTGATTGCTGCGCTTATATAGTCGCTCACCTTGGTGTAATCATCCAGCAATTCCTCGTCGGAGAGTTTTCCGGCAGCGTTCTGCGCCAGTATGATCTTCATGTAATTTGCATAGGTCAAGGCTGTTGTCTTTTCCTTTTCGGTAACCATCGTCTCTTCCAGTATCTTCAGCAACTTGGGCTGATTTTCCGGAGTGTCGGCATACTTTATGATGTCCTGCGCCATCCCTGCAAGATAATTACCCTTGTTTTGCGGACGCAATTCCATACCTCTTTCATATACCGTCATCAACGTATCTACCAAAGCTTTTTTCTTATTTTGATCCAATTCCCTGGCGATAAAAAACTGGTACATGCCAATGCCGTGAGCGGCAAGGTTAATTGACGAGTTGGGACAATTTTTCCAAACTTTACGCCAGTTAACAATGGCGGCATCATAATTCTTGTGCCTGTTATCCTGTTGATACAGCGACAAGTCCCTGATGCAGTCAAGACTGTCCTGACCTCTTCCGTATTTTGTCCCGGTAACCGATCCGGGTTGCGCTGATGCAGAAACCACTGCAAACAGGCTTACTGCGGTTAATCCAAAAAATTTCACTACTTTCTTCATGGCTCTAAATTCTTGTTTGTGTTTATCAACACATCTCCCGAATCTACCGGGTTTGTGACATGTCTGACGATCAAAAATTGAATTCAATAATTTTCTCCAATCCAATAAACACTAAATTTGGTTCCGCAAAAATATGCTTTTCAATTTTATTTGCAAAAAAAATTACATCACCACCCGTCAATATGGTCACCAACTCCGGATATTGCTTGACGAAATGATTCATATAACAGTCTATCTCAAAAATGATACCATTTTGAACGCCGGATATGATGGCTGAAACCGTGGTGTCGCCAAGCAGCAAATAATCATCGGTTTGCGTTTGCAAAGGCAGTTTTTTTGTGTGATCGTGCAATGCGTGAAAACGCATATTGAGTCCTGGCGAAATATTTCCGCCGCGATAATTTCCCGCCCTGTCGATAAAGTCAATGGTCAATGCTGTGCCGGCATCCAGCACCAGAATATCTTTCCCCGGGAAAAGGCCATACGCGCCTACCGCAGCGGCTAAACGGTCTTTCCCAAGGGTCTCCGGCGTTTTGTACAGATTGCGTATCGGGATGGGTGTTTGGGCAGTTAATTCCAAGAAATACGACGCCTTTTGCGACAAAGCATCCGTAACTTCCCGGCCGGCAATGCTGACACTCGACAAAATACAGGCATCCGCCCGTGGCAGCAACGCTATGCCATTTAATAAATCGCAGGCGTCGTCAACAGGATACGACGCAAGCGACCGTACGGCGCCATCTTCCATAAAAGCAACTTTTACCAGAGTGTTGCCCGCATCTATGCAAATGGTTTTCATGATCCTATTTTTGCTTATTTTTCTATCCATGAAGGTATAAACGACCACTCAACATGTTACAGAAAGCATCCGATGAATGTAAAAATCCCAATGCAAACATAACGATTGTTCCAATAATGTTATACGTTTGCTATAAATATTTTTTATATTTTTATTTATGCCGGTAAAACATATTGATGACACGTCGAAGAAACCGCCGTCTTCCAGATTGGCAGAAGCGCATAAATCAAATATCCTGATAACGCCAACATTGCGCATACAAAAGCCGGAAAACATTCACACCAGCTTCCTGTCCAACGCTATCCGCGTCAGTTCTACTGTGCTGTGGACTCCCAGCTTGGTTTGCAGGTTTCTGCGATAACTGCGGATGGTTTCATAGCCGAGATTCATCTTTTCGGCTATTTCCTTGCTGGTATGACCGGCGGCAAGCAATTTCAGCAGTTCGCGTTCCTGCCT
>JAISDP010000145.1 GCA_031264715.1 Bacteroidales bacterium | reverse complement strand
CTTGATCAAATCTCCAGGAAATCCTTCATGGTAAAAATTCCCTTCCTGTCATGAATATATTCGGCTGCCATTACGGCGCCAAGGGCAAGGCCTTTTCGGTTGTGGGCGGTATGTATGATCTCGATATCATCGATCTCCGAAGAATGTGTCACACGGTGCGTCCCGGGTATATGATCCCTGCGAAGGGCATGTATCGGGAGCGTATCGGGACTGTTGCCGCCGTCGAGTTCCCATTTTTTGATGCGGGGAATCTCGCTCATGATGCCTTCGGCAAGGGTAATGGCTGTTCCGCTGGGTGCATCCAGTTTTTGCGTATGATGCGTTTCCTCGATATCCACCGTATACTCCGGGAAACGGTTCATGATCCGTGCCAGGCGGCGGTTGATTTCGAAGAAAATATTGACGCCAAGGCTGAAATTCGAAGTACAGAGCATCGACCCGTTACGTTGCGTGCAAAGTTTTTCCGCTTCTTCCAGCCGGCTGTACCATCCCGTGGAGCCTGAAACAACCGGAACGCCGTATTCGATGCAACGGGCAACATTGTCAAAAGCCGTCTCGGGTTTGGTAAATTCGATGGCTACCTGTGCTTTTTCCAGATTTTCCCGTGTAAACTCGTCCAGGTTGTCAATGTCGATTTTCAGTACAACCCGGTGTCCTCTTTCCACAGCGATGGATTCGACCATCTTGCCCATCTTGCCGTATCCGATTAATGCGATATTCATTTTTGATTTTTGATTACTTGTATGTGATACCAAAGACCCTGGAAGTTTTGAAATCTCCGGGGGTCCTGATCATATTGAACTGGCCGGATCAAGCGCGCCCGACTCCCCGCACGGGAAACTTAGCGAAGCGGCCTCGCCGAAAATGGGCAACGGGCCGGGCCTATAACGTTTTCACGTGAGACAGGAGCGCCACGGCCGAACCCTCCTTGCCGTCCTTCACCGATATAAAAATGACGTATATGGCCGTTTTATTACAATCGAAATCAAAATTCTGGTATTCCTTACCTGTTTCCGGATTATATGAACTTCCCATCATTTTGCCTTCGTCGTACAGTTTCAGGACAGCTTCGCCCGGCGACTCCTCGTCCGTACAAATGGTAAACCTGTACCGGTTGCCTTTGACGAGCGCTAAGGCCTGCCTGAAAACAGGCGCCCGCTCGCCGTCCTTTGCGGCCTCCAGTTGAACCGGATAGTCGGATTGGAAAGTGGCGCCTCCCGCCAGTTTCGTACACAGTTCAACCCTTTGCGCTTCCGTTTGAGCCTTTGCCGACTGGGAAAAGAAAGCGACGGTAAATAAAAATAAGGTCAGGAAAAATATTTTTTTCATCTCGTGGAAGGATTTTTTTAAATTCATTATTTGATCAATTTGCTCCGGATAATTTCGGCCTGTGTCGTAATAGCCTGCATCTGTTCCTCGGTATAATGGACGGTGCTGGTTTCGGTCTGCACGATGGTCAACATTCCGTCCACCTCGATGGCTTTCGGCTCGCCTATCTCGATGGTGATCCTGATCCCGTCGTAGATCTCCTTAATAGCGGTCAGGTCGACGATCAGGTCGGCTATATACTGTTCCTTTTTATAATTATTCAGGATGATCATCAACTGGTCGAGGATCACTTTCTGTTCGCCGATACTCTCGGCCAGCCGCTTCTCGTCGGGGCGTTCCTTCAAAAACTGCGCCGACAGGTACAGCCCTTCCACCCAAACGCCGGCTATCATCAAGGTACTGAGGTTGCCGCGACCGTTCTTTTGCAGGTACTTGTCCATCTTGTTGAAACTCCGCTGCGAAATATACACCAGCGAGTCGATGTTCTGGTTGTTGGTGGCCAGACGTTTCAAGGTAGAGAAATCGAAAAACTGTCCCACGTTGATCCCGTCGGCCAGGCTCTTCATTGCCGTAATATAGTCCAGCACCAGCGATGTTTTGCCGTACATGTTCAAATAGCCGAGGTCGGTACCGAAAATGCCCAGATTGAATGCTTTCGCAGAGCTGGTGTTGTGATTCGATACATTCTTGGTGGTTGCCAGATATTTTTGCGAAAACGGCACTTTCAGGCTTTTCACCAGCGAAGCCATTTCAATAGGCGACGAGATATTACCCACCATTTCCTCCATCACGCTCGGTTGCACTTTCAGTTCTCCTTCGTTGCGAATGGAGTCGGGGATCGCAAAATCGTCCGTATTTGTCCGGCTGCAAGTGGTGCAGGAGGTGAGTCCCTGCATCGCCAGCGCCACAAAAGCGATGACAAATAAAGATTTATGAATCATACAGTTACTTATTTTAAAGGTACAAAGTTAAGAATTATTTTTTGAAATGTATACGGCCAAAGAAATCCATTAATTTTTTCAGCCAGTCGTAATACAGTGAAACATACAGCAAAGCCGAGTAAAGCCATATCAAGCAGATATTGAACCAGTAGGTATCAAAGAATGTACCTGCAAAATATTTTCGCGGCGCAAAGAAATGGGTGCGGACATTGACCAGATTCGTGGTGGTCGGATCCTTGTAAATCGGGTCGATCTGCTGCACCAGTTCCTGATCGAACTCCAAAATCTTATTTTTTTCGAACGATTTCTTCACAATCTCGCCCAGATGCTCGTTCTGGTACGAATTTTTGAGATCGGTATAGAGCTGGGCGTTCTTGTCGAGCATGAACCCGATCAGTTTTTCCTTTTCGGTGTTGGCACGGGCAAACTCGGCCATGTATCGCTCGTTCATCGCTCCGATGAATGTTTCCAGCCGGGCGGCCGCCTCGACGTCAAATTTATCGGGAGTGAGCAGCAAAAGGTCGAAAGGCGCGGCAGGATGAAGCGACATCTCCTTCTTTACCTCATTGTGCAGCACTTGCAGTTCACCGGCATTTTCCGTTACCTTCCCTTTTGCCGACAGTTCGTCGAAACACAGGTTGAAGCGCTTTTCCAATTCGGGAATCAGATATACCTGCCGGAAATCGGCCGTACTTTCGCGCTTTTCGATGTCGTAGAAATACCGCTCAAAACGGTTGTCCTTGTACTGGTGCACCATCAATGCTTCATACGACCAGCGCGTCACCATAAATTCGGCCACCAGCGGCACCTTATTGATGCTGCCCACATTGCGGTTCAGTTTGTCGAAGCTGAACATCGCGCCGCTGAGCACCATCATCGGGATCATCAACAGCGGGATGATGATGTAGATGGTAACTGCCGAATTGAACGAAGCCGAAATGTTCAGCCCAAGGATGTTGGCAAACACCGCCGTGGAGAACAGCGCCAGCCAGTAGGCGAAATACATGCCTTTCACTTCGAGGATCGTGTTGGCGATCGACACAAACAGCAGCGATTGAACAGCAGAAATGGCGATCAGAATCAATACTTTGGAAACCAGGTAACTCGATTTGCTCAGGTTGAGGAATGCCTCTCGCTTGAGTATCTTGCGGTCGCGGAATATTTCTTCGGCGCTCACGATCAGCCCCAGGAACAGGGCCACGATGAGGCTCATGAAGATAAAGATGGGAATGTTTTCGTTTTCGCGGAAGAGGTACACTTTCGACATCGGGTCGGCGATGTAGCGGATCACGTATGCCAGGATGAAAGCCAGCGCCGGCGCCTCGAGCATTGTAAGCATCAGGTATTGCTTGTTGCTGATTTTCGAGAAGAAATCGCGTACCGTATAGATGCGTAGCTGCTTGAACCAGTTGGGTATGTTCAGCGCCTTTGGCGGCTTGTCCTGCATAACGTCCTGCGCTTCGGCCGTATAATTTTTCCGGTAAAGTTCCTCCCACTGCGGCGGCGAAATTTTCCGCTTGTCGGTGTATCGTCCGAATTCGTCGACCACCCGCGCCTCGATGATATTGAAGATCAGCTCCGGGTTTACATTACCGCACACGGGACACTCGCCTACATCGCTGTTGATCTGCGCGTCGATGCGCTTGAAATACATCACCGCTTCCACCGGGTTGCCGTAGTAAATCAAGTAACCGCCGGTGTCGAGGATGATCATCCTGTCGAACATCTTGTAAATATCCGACGACGGCTGGTGAATCACCACGAAGATCAGTTTTCCTTTCAGGACAAGCTCGCGCAGAAGATCCATCACGTTTTCCGAATCGCTCGACGACAAACCCGACGTAGGCTCATCCACGAACAGTATCGACGGCTCGCGGAGCAATTCCAGCGCAATGTTCAGCCTTTTGCGCTGTCCCCCGCTGATGGTTTTATTCAGCGGCGACCCCACTTTCAAGTCCTTGCGGTCGTGCAGGCCGAGGTTATGCAAGGTCTTATCCACCAGCGCCACCAATTCTTTCTCGCTTTTGTCGCGGAAGCACAACTTGGCATTATAATAAAGGTTCTCGAAAACGGTCAGTTCCTCAATCAGCAGGTCGTCCTGCGGGATATAGCCGATCACGCCTTCGAGTTTTTCCCTCTCGGCGTGCAGATCAACGCCATTGATCAGCACTTTGCCTTTCGATGGTTTTTCAAGTCCGCACAATACATTTAATAATGTAGTCTTGCCGGCTCCGCTGGCGCCCATAATCCCGATGAGTTTTCCGTGTCCCTCGGTAAAGCTGATGTTGCGCAATCCGACGGCGCCATTGGGGAATTTGAAATCGAGGTCCTCCACCTCGAACGATATCTTATTGGCAGTTAAGTCGGCCAGAAAGTGCGCTACCACATCGCTGTAGTAAACCGGCTTTCCCTTGGGCATTTTTACCGTGCTGCCGCTGGCAAACAGGTATATGCGGCGTTTGTTCAGCCCTAACCCGTTCAGGAAGAGCGATTCGTTGCCGGTATATTTCAGGAAATAAAGATCGACGCTCGGTACGCGAAGCAGCGCTATGATTCCCTCCAGTTCGTCGGTTTTAATGAATTTGGCGTTGGATAATTGCGGCTGGTCGCTGCTGATGAGCAGAATATCCGGAAGATCAAGCTCTTCGGGCTGATTTTTCACGACAAAAGTCTCAATGCTTTGAAATTCCTCCTTCGACACCTTGAATACTTCCGCCACCGTATTAATAATGGCCATACGCTGGTCGGAAAACTTGCGGTCGGCATTCACCAGCTCGAACAAACGCAGCAGCGACACCACTTTCTGCTCCTGGGTCAGCGTTTTATTGATCTTTTTGCAGATGCCCAACACGCGAACCGAATCCTTCACAGATGTCAGCTTCTTTTTCCCGGTATCTTCCTTATCGGTTTCTTCCGAAGACTGTTCATCAAATAATTTCAAGTATTCGCTGGCAGTTTCCTGGCTGAGCTGCTGGTTGAGAAAACTCTCAACATAAGCACGTTCGCCACTCAAAACGCCTTCGTCTTGTTTTACAATCAATGCAAACAACTGCATTAACGCCCTCAAAATTTCCTCGCTCATATTACTATCCTATCTTTTAGATAAGCTTTTTCTTTACTTATTCGTGTAAAATACAACCAAACAAATAATATCTATTTTTCGATCAGAACATTATTCTTGTTTTACGGGAAAAACCCAAAAATGTTTCCCAAATGTTGCAAATATCATCTGCAAATTCGCATATTTTATTTAATATCATACCAGCCAATGACTTATAATGAATCCGGATCAAAGCTAAAAAAGCGCCTTTATTGCCTTCCAAAAAACATTTCCATACATTATTTGTTTACTTATAGGCAGGTGATGCTTCCATGCAAAAAAAAATGCAAATAACTGTAACCTCGACGCCGAATTTTCGTATAACGTAAAAGTCATTTAATGGTCGTAATCCAAAAAAAACGAAAATCAGTCAGGGACTCAAAAATTGTTGTATTCATTTGAAAAATAACATATATTTGTGCCAATATTTAAAATCTCATCTTTATATTATAAAAGAGCTATATGGGCTTTGATGTCAATCAGTTGTATGCCGAAATTTGTGGGGATGATGTATTTTTTGCCTATGCAGGGAACATTGTATCGGAACAGATCAACCTGATCCTGGAAGAGATCGAAGAGAAGTTCATAGAGGTGTCAACCAACATAAAGGTGAGGAAGAAGATCTATAATATCATGGTAGAAAGTCTTCAGAATCTTTTTCATCATCTGGACGATGTGCCCGAAGGATTATCCGAAACCCTCGGTAAGAGATACGGAATGATTGTCATCAAAAGAAAAGGTGATGATTTCAGGTTGACGGTCGGAAATTTTGTTTCGGCGGATAAGGTGAAGTTTCTCACTGAAAAAATAGAGAAAATCAATTCATTATCAAATGACGAGCTGAAAGAGATGTATAAATTTATCCTCAATTATCAAAAGTTATCCTCGAAAGGAGGCGGTGGTTTGGGATTGATCGATATTGCACGGAAGTCCGACAAAAAACTCGAGTACAGATTTTTTCCCTACAACGATTGTTATTATTTTTATAAGTTAGATATTTTTGTTTCAATATAGAAATTGCGTAAATTATTAAAATTATTATGGATACATTGTCAATAGAAGGAACTCCCAAAACACCTACTGTTCGGTTTAACGGATCAAAAGGAATCATTGAAATCAAGGGGCGTTCGATACCCGAGAATTCGATTGAATTTTATAAACCATTGGTTGAGTGGCTTGAAGCTTATGCAAAAGAATCAAAGCCACAGACTCAAGTCAATATTCAATTGGAATATTTTAATACCAGTTCGTCAAAATGTATCCTGGATGTTTTCAAGAAATTGGAAGCAATACAAAAAGCCAACCAGGGTGTTACCATCAACTGGTTCTACGACGAAGACGATGAAGATATGCTGGAAGCGGGGCAAGATTACGAGTCCATCATCCGCATACCCTTCAAGATGATCGAAGTTGTAGGTTGACCCGCTAAAGGAAACATATTCAAGCCGGCTTGAGACATAATTCAGACCGGCTTGATGTGTTTTCTTTTTGGCAACTAGCTACAGTCCAAATTCTAAAGCCATGCCGCGGGAACTTTCGTCGAAATGTCCATGATTGTACACCAAGTTCCCGTTTACCCAGGTATGTGTGACTGCCGACCGGAACGTTTGCCCCTCAAAGGGCGACCATCCGCATTTATAAAGAATATTTTCCGGCGCTACCTGCCATTCCTGCGCCGTATCTACCAACACGAGATCAGCCCAGTAACCCTCGCGTATAAACCCGCGGCGCTTCACCCCGAACAACAGCGCCGGGTTGTGGCACATCTTTTCCACGACCTGTTCGATGGTGATCCGGTGGTCGTGGAAAAACTCGAGCATGGCCACCAGCGAATGTTGTACCAGCGGTCCGCCCGACGGCGCCTTGAAATACGTATTCTGTTTTTCCGCCAACGTGTGCGGCGCATGGTCGGTAGCTACCACATCGATGACGCCGTTCAGCAGCGACTCAAACAGCTGTTTGCGGTCGGCCGCTGTTTTAATGGCCGGGTTCCATTTGATGCGCGCGCCGTACCGTTCATAATCCGCATCGCTGAAACACAGGTGATGTACGCACACTTCGGCTGTGATCCGTTTTTGCGAAAGCGGCACGTCGTTGCGAAACAGCTGCATCTCCTTTGCCGTGGAAAGATGCAGCACATGCAGCCGCGTGTTGTGCTTGTGCGCCAGCTCGACCGCCAATGCACTCGACCGGTAGCAGGCTTCGCCGCTACGGATGGCTGAGTGACAGGCAATGGGAACATCTTCGCCGTAGTTTGCACGGAACAGTTCCGTATTCTTCCTGATCACGGCCTCGTCCTCGCAGTGCACAGCGATAAGTCCCGGTACCCGGGCGAAAATGTTTTCGAGCATTGCGCGGTCGTCCACCAGCATATTACCTGTGGATGCGCCCATGAAAATTTTTACGCCGCAGGTTTTCGAGAAGTCGGTTTTCAGCAGTTCGTCGATATTTTCGTTGGTTGCGCCGATATAAAACGAGTAATTGGCTAAAGATTTCTGCCCGGCCAGTGCGAATTTCCCGGCCAGCCGCTCCTGCGTGGTGGTTTGCGGCACGGTGTTGGGCATCTCCATGTACGAAGTTACCCCGCCGGCCACCGCAGCTCGCGCCTCGCTGTATATATCGCCCTTACAGGTCAGTCCCGGTTCGCGGAAATGCACCTGGTCGTCAATCACACCCGGAAGCAGGTACTTGCCGCCGGCATCGATCAGTTCGCTGCCCGCAAGCGCTTCCGCCGGCGCCTCGCCTGTATAGATACCGGCTATCTTTCCTTCGCGAACCAGGACGCTCCCCTTCTGTTGCTGCCCCTCATTAACCATAACAGCATTGGTGATCCATTGTGATTTCATGGGATTCGGATTTTAGTGAAAACAAAAAAGCGCCTTACCTGAAGGCGCTTTCTGTGAAAATATGATTGCGGATTATTG
>JAISDP010000135.1 GCA_031264715.1 Bacteroidales bacterium | reverse complement strand
AGAAACTGGACGAATTTTATCAAATAGAACAGGAATGGCGCACACAGCTTGACACGTTGCAAACGCAAATTGAGGAAACGGAAAAGCAGCGGCAGGAAATACAAAAGTCCATCAGCAGGGAGCAATCGGCGGCTTATGAAAAATATAAGGTAGCGTTTAAAAAATATGATTTAAAAGTATTTGTAATTCGCCTGATTTTTGTTGCGCCGATTTTAGCGTTGGGAATTTTCTTTTTCATTCGCTACAGGCGACACAAATTCTATCCTCTTTTCTTTGGGTTTACGCTTTTCTCAATGTACGTTTTTTTCTTCGGGCTTGTTCCCTATTTGCCGAGTTACGGCGGTTACGTACGTTATTCTGTTGGCGTTGTTCTGACTGCCGGATTGGGTTATTATGCGATTAAACGCATCAGGCAATTTATAGAACAAAAGCAGGCAGAGTTAAAAATTTCCACGCAAGAGCGAGCCAGAAAGATTCAGACAGCCGTTGCGGAAAAAGCATTGGAAAATCATTTTTGTCCTTCGTGCGGAAAAGATTTCCTTTTGCGCAAATGGGAATTTTCGGCGACAAGGGCATCGGAAACGGACATTTACAAGTATGCAACAACTTTTTGCCGGCACTGCGGAATGGAACTCTTTAAACAGTGTGAAAACTGCGGGACGAAGAATTTCGCTCATCTGCCTTTTTGCTCGCTGTGCGGAACAAAAATTATAAAAAACGACCGTTGTTAACAAATGGTGAAAATTTATAAAAAGAAAATAAAGAAACCGGCTCTTGTGTCTCCTTCCGTTCTATCCACAGGTTTTGCAATTTTATGAAATACGATGTAGTGATCATAGGCAGCGGTTTGGGCGGTTTACTGTGCGGAACCATCCTCGGCAGGGAAGGGTATAGCGTTTGTATGGTTGAAAAAAATGCCAAGCCAGGCGGTTGCCTTCAATCCATGCGCCGTGGCAAGCATGTGTTCAACACCGGCATACATTATATGGGCAGCTTGGACAAAGGCCAGATTCTGCACCAGTATTTTAAGTATTTTGGACTGCTTGGGAAGGTTGATGTGCAACGGTTGGACGAAAACGGGTTTGATGTCATCGGGTTCGGCAGCGACGGCGCTACCTACCCATTGGCAATGGGCACGGGGTTTGTCGATAGTTTGGCGAAACATTTCCCCGACGAACGCCATGTCCTCGAACAGCATGCCGCCAAGATGAAAGACGTGTGCAGGTCGCTGCCGTTCTATGCCCTGGATGACAAACTGTACGGGGCTGTATTCGACAAACCTTACATAGGCACCTGTGCCGACCAGTATCTGCGCTCGATCATCGGAAACACACGACTGCAGAAGATACTGTCGGGCAACGATCCGATGTATGGCACCATTTCCGACAAGACGTCGCTGCTGCTTTACTCGCTGATCAACCATTCGTTTACCGAGAGCGCGTGGCGCATGGCCGGCGACAGCGAACAGATCAGCAACGCGCTGGCCGATGGAATACGTGCAGCCGGGGGAACCATCATTTGTCGCCGCACAGCGGAACGGTTCGTGGTTGAGAAAGGAACGGCAAAGGCAATCGTGTTGCATACCGGCGAAGAGATAGAAGGTACGCAGTTTATTTCCAATGTTCACCCGCAGGTCACGCTGCGTATGATTGCCGAAGGAGATATCAGAAAGCTGTACCGCATGAGGATTGAGAGCCTGCAAAACTCATCCGGGATTTTTGTTTTGCATGTGGCGCTGAAGGAACGGACTTTTCCCTTCTGCAACCATATCTACTACCATTACAACAGGGACAATACCTGGCCTTCCAAATTTATGATGACCCCAGTGGGGAACGAACGCGACGGATACGCCCAGGCGGTTTCGTTGCTCGCCAACATGGATTTTGCGGAACTGAAGCCTTGGGAGCATACTACGGTAGGGCATCGTGATGCCGGTTATCAGGAACTGAAATCCCGCAAGGCCAGCCAGTTGATTGAGGCCGCCGAACAGCATTTCCCCGGATTCGGGCAGATGATTGCACGCCAGTATACGTCAACGCCGCTCAGTTATCGCGACTATACCGGAACTCCCGAAGGATCGGCTTACGGGGTGCTCAAGGACTGTAATCATCCGCTATCGACTATGGTATTCCCGCGTACCGGTATCTCCAACCTGCTGTTGACCGGGCAAAATGTGTATTTCCATGGCGTGCTCGGCGTTTCCATCGGGGCAGCAGCAACCTGTAGCGAATTGCTGGGAGCAAAGTACCTGATGGATAAGATCAAGGGGTAACTCCTGTCAACATAAGCAAAAACTCAATCGAAAACTTTATATGAAACATTGAGATTCAGGCACGAAATTTGTAAAAATAAAGTAATCATGCGGAAAAGGTTATTTCCAATGTTAAAAAAAATTAAAAATTTGATTTTTCGTAACCTTTTTAGAACAAGGACGTATTGATAATTGTAATTTTGTTTTTTCAAAATACAGTCGAACCATAGATTAAAATCAAAATCAAAAATAAATATATCATGCAAAAAGTTTTTTTATTGACGATCGCCTGTTGCTTTTTTGTAGCAAAAGGCTTTGGACAGGAACCAGAAAAGGAAGACAATCCGAATGCGCCTGAAATAACATTCGAGGAAACGGTTCACGATTTCGGGACACTCCCGTTCAAAGGAACTGCCGAATGTGAATTTACATTTGTCAATACGGGCAAAGAACCCTTGATTATCCAGAATTGTCCGTCGACATGCGGTTGCACGGTGCCTACCTGCCCCAAGGACAAACCGATCAAACCGGGCGAAAAAGGGACCATCAAGGTCAAATATAACAACACCCATATGCCGGGTACTTTCAGCAAGCAGTTCACGGTAATGTCCAATGCCAAAAATTCTCCCGTAAGAGTCACCATCAAGGGCGAAATTGCACAAAATACCGAAACGGCAGCGAAATAGTTTTGTAGTTCATTAAGTCCAAAACGAGACTGCTGATATTTCAGGTGTCACCTGAAATACCAGCAGTTTCGTTTTGGGTATTCCCATGTCACTAAACATTTTCATCCCATATGTTTCTACAAAAGATGCTTGATAATGCCAAAGAGACGAAAATTCTTAATTGCCTGAAGAAATAGTTTATTTCGCACGACAAAAAGTCAGCTTTCAGGGATTTTTTTCCACCTTTTTGTCACAAAATCATTGTGGCCGGTTATTTGTGAAGATAAATGATGTGGCCGGAAATACCGGTCATCCATCAAAAATCAAAAACCAAAACTTGAAATATGAACCTGAATCAATTTACCATTAAGGCGCAGGAAACCGTACAGAAGGCTTTTCAAATGGCCGGTGAAAATGGAAACCAGGCTGTTGAGACGGGACACATCATGAAAGCGCTTTTCGAAGAAGGCGAAGATGTTGTTTCGTTTTTGTTGCAAAAACTTAATATAAATGTAAACCGTGTGTCGACGGTCGTCGACAGTATCATTACATCATACCCTAAAGTATCGGGCGGGGAGGCATATCTCTCGAAAGACGCGTCCGTGGCTTTGCAAAAAGCGATAACACTGTCGAAAGATGCAGGCGACCAGTTTGTATCCATCGAATATATTCTTGCAGGCTTGCTCGATGCAGGCGACCAGGTGTCGCAACTGTTGAAGGACAACGGCATGTCGCAGAAAGAACTGCAAAAAGCCATCGACGAACTGCGCAAAGGCTCGAAGGTAAACAGCCAGACGGCCGAAGATACCTTTGATGCGCTGAACCGCTACGCCATTAACCTCAACGACCGCGCCCGCAATGGCAAACTCGATCCGGTGATCGGTCGCGACGAAGAAATACGGCGTGTGCTGCAAATCCTTTCGCGGCGTACCAAAAACAACCCGATTCTGGTGGGCGAGCCGGGCGTAGGTAAAACCGCCATTGCCGAAGGATTGGCGCACCGTATTGTCAATGGCGACGTCCCTGAGAACCTGAAAACCAAGCAGGTGTTCTCGCTTGATATGGGCGCACTGATTGCCGGCGCCAAATACAAGGGCGAGTTTGAGGAACGCTTGAAAGCCGTAGTAAAGGAAGTCATTGCCTCCGAAGGCGACGTAGTGCTTTTTATCGACGAAATACATACGCTGGTGGGAGCGGGGAGGAGCGACGGCGCCATGGATGCCGCCAACATCCTGAAACCTGCTTTGGCCCGCGGCGAACTGCGCGCCATTGGCGCCACCACGTTAGACGAATACCAGAAATACTTTGAAAAGGACAAGGCGCTTGAACGCCGTTTCCAGACCGTAATAATCGATGAACCGGATACATTGAGCGCAATATCGATCCTGCGCGGTATCAAAGACCGTTACGAAACGCATCACCGGGTCCGTATTCGCGACGAGGCGGTGATTTCCGCTGTGGAACTGTCGCAACGGTATATTTCCGACCGGTTCCTTCCCGACAAGGCCATTGACCTGGTAGACGAAGCCGCTGCCAAGCTTCGCCTGGAGATGAATTCAGTGCCCGAGGAAATAGATGTGCTCGAACGCCGTATCCAGCAGTTGGAAATAGAACGCGAAGCCATCAAGCGCGAAGGCAATGAGCCGAAAATCAAGCAGCTTGGGGAAGAAATAGCCAACCTGCGCGAACAGTGCAATGACCTGCGTGCCAAATGGCAGAGCGAACGCAACCTGATCGAACGCATACAGGGCGTCAAAAAAGAAATAGAAAACTTCAAGTTCGAAGCGCAACAGGCCGAACGCCAAGGCGATTACGGGCGCGTGGCCGAACTCCGTTACGGGAAGATCAAGGAAGCCGAAACCTCGATGGAAGAGCTCAATAAGGAATTGCAGAAGCAGCAATCGGGCAGTGCGCTGATACAGGAGGAAGTAACCTCCGACGATATTGCCGAAGTAGTGGCTCGCTGGACGGGGATTCCCGTGTCGCGTATGTTGCAGAGCGAACGCGACAAGCTTCTGACGCTCGAAGCCGAACTGCATCATCGCGTGGTAGGCCAGAATGAAGCGATTGCCGTTGTTTCAGATGCCGTGCGCCGTAACCGTGCCGGGCTGTCCGACCCCAAACGCCCCATCGGTTCGTTTATTTTCCTTGGTTCTACAGGGGTCGGGAAGACGGAACTGGCGCGTGCTCTGGCAGAATTTCTGTTCAACGACGAGAATATGATGACACGGATCGATATGTCCGAATATCAGGAACGCCATTCGGTATCGCGACTGGTCGGAGCGCCTCCGGGTTATGTGGGCTACGACGAAGGCGGACAACTGACCGAATCGGTGCGCCACAAACCTTACTCGGTGGTGCTGCTCGACGAAATCGAAAAGGCACACCCCGACGTATTCAATATCCTGCTCCAGGTACTCGACGACGGCCGGCTGACCGACAATAAAGGCCGCACGGTGAATTTCAAGAACACCATCATCATCATGACTTCCAACATTGGTTCGCACCTGATCATGGAAAAACTCGACGGCATCACCGACGCCAATCGGGGCATGGTGCTTGAAGAAACGCGCGCGGAGGTAATGAACCTGTTGAAGCAGACCATCCGGCCCGAGTTTATCAACCGTGTGGACGAGATCGTAGTGTTCAAGCCGCTCCGGAAGGATGAAATCAAAGAAGTGGTACAACTGCAAGTCAAGCAGTTGCAGAAAATGCTCAAAACGCAGGGCATGGAGTTGCAGGTAAGCGACGCAGCCATCGAATGGTTAGCCATCGTCGGATATGATCCGCAATACGGTGCGCGTCCCGTGAAACGCGTTATCCAGAAGAATATCCTCAACGAATTGTCAAAACGCATCCTTTCGGGAAATGTCCGCACCGACAAGCCTGTCAAGATAGACAATGTGAAGGAACGCCTGGTGTTCGAGAATTGATGATTATTGATGATTGGTAATCGACGGTTAACTTCGTTGAGTTACTTCCTTCGGAGATCGCTCGCGTTAAGTTTGCAAGCTCGTGATAACCAAGCGTACATAAAAAGAGGCTGCCAGGAAGGTCTGGCGGCCTCTTGTTTTTAAACAGGATTTGCCGGGATGCAAAGACCTGTTACATCTCAACTCCTACGCGAATTTCACCGTTCCAAAAAATTCCGGTCTGTGGAAATCAGGTTTCTCCGTTTTTATCGGATTCCAGCTGAGGAAGTGAGGCACAGTCAGATCGTCGCCACACTTGTAGAAATTGGCGCGAACGGTTTTTCCAGCGGGTGAATAGCCGGGATGCTTGAACAGGCAAGTATAAGGAATCACCAGCGCCAGGTTCCATTCCGTTTTGTCTTTGCGTTCGCCGAAAGGATGCCTGCCCAGACTCGGCTGGCGGCGGATGGGTGAAATAACGGCAGGTTGTGCGGCTTCGCGTCCGTTTCGCGATGCGCCGGCAGCCAACAGGCATGTTCCGGCACAGTTGAACTCAAAGTTGTAGTAAATCCCATCGTCGGCCGGTGTTACAAAAAACTCGACGCATGAGTCTTTCCATACTTCGCCGTTATCGCCGGCTGCAACAGCGCGTACAGATTGCTCATTCACTTCGTATTGCAACAGGAACGCCGTGTCGGTATATGACATACGAAACTGAACCTGCGGACGATAGCTGTATTCCGGCCAGTTTACAGTATCCGCCACATTCCACCGGGCGGTTTCCAGCGATTTCAATACTTCGTCCCACGGCGCATCGCTGGTTGCAGTTACTTTCCTTACGATTAATTCTTTCATGATATTCAGGCTTTTAATTTAATTTGATTTGGATAAATTATGTTTGGCATTATTATTGCACGTGACTGTACAATATTAATTAATTTTTTGTAATGATAACCGGTTTGATTATTAGTTTTCTTGTGTATAAATTATTTGGCAAAAATATTCTGATCAAAAAAGAAACAGTGAAAGCGTCTGTATGCGAGGATACTCTCAAAACGGGGGGCATCTGAAATAGAATACACACCTTTCTTTTTTTTATACTTCGCAACTACCATTCACCCATTCGGCATCGAATGTCGCACAATACTTCCTGTAAAACCTGATGGCCGGTTCATTCCATTCCAACACCTGCCACGCCATCCCGTTCATTTTCTTTTCCCGGGCTTCTTCGATCAATCTTTCGAACAACAGGCTTCCCAAACCTTTGCCGCGCATTTCATTGGTTACCAGTATATCTTCGAGATACATGCGCTGGCCTTTCCATGTGCTGTAACGGATGTAATAAAGCGCATATGCCGTTACCAAACCGTTCGTTTCGGCTACAAAAGCCTGCCATACGGGATGCGTCCCGAAGCCGCTTTCCTCAAAATGCTCCAGCGTTACGGTCACTTCGTCGGGCGCCTTTTCGTACAGGGCCAGTTCGCGTACCAGTTCCATCAGCCGCGGGCAATCCTCCCTGACAGCTCTCCGTATGATTGTTGATTGCATGATTTTTATTTTTGTGTGCGGCAAAAATAGCATAAAACCCTCAATTTATACACAACCGGATAAAAATATAGTGATAATACGCAAATTACTTTTCAAATTCATACACCTTCTGTTGGGACTGCTTATAAAAGTTGTGGAATTTAATCTGATTTAAAGTCAACGTATTTGACTGATCCTTGAGTGGGTTAATCCTTATGAACAATAAAAGTCGTTATTATTTCGTTCTTCGTAATATTCGTAATAATAATGGCTTTTTATACTTTTGTTTTAAATATCATCCAAATAATTATAGTCATAACGCGCAAAATGTACTTTTCTATGAATATCTCAAGCCTGTTTATTACATTTATTATCCCTTTTTTTATTCCTTTCGGTGTAAATGCTCAGACACAGTCCAACAAGGATATTTGGAATGTCAGGGCAGGTTATTCAAGGATTAATAACTGGCGGTTTAGATCCGGGAATATCGGTGAATTCAGCATAGAAAGTAACCATAGAGCGAATAAATGGTTTGAAGCAGGCCTGTATACCGGATTTTCATTAAGCAAATCGAAGAAGGAATCTTACAATGAAACGGATTATAAAACCACACAAGTCTTATCATATGGCATCAACACCCATTTTTACCTGTCTTCTCTATTTTTAAAGGACAATTCCAGATTGGGTTTCCGGATTATTATGAGACCGGGAGGATTTATTATATTTGCCGATAATGGCTTTGTACCGGGCGGTCATTACTTTTCTTTTCGTCCCGGCCTTGGAATGGATTATCAGATCACAAAGAAGGTTGGAGTTTTCGGCGAATATATTTACGGTTTTGGCGATGGTAATTACCGGGCAATTGATAAGGGAGAAGATTCGACAGGGTATAAGGAAAATACCGGCAGTTTCCGTTTTGGCATCAGTTTTCGCTTTTAAAAGGTAATGGCAGGCATCATCACTTTTGTCGTCAACAGTATATATCAAATATCATCCTATGGATTTTAAATATTCAACCTGCTGTTTTTTAACAGTATTTTTACTTTGCTCGTGCCGTGATCCTGTTCGGGATAACTTTCCCGGTATTGATCCCGTTCCCGTAGTATATTCCATGCTTAAAGAAGGAGAACGGCTTGAGGTGCGGCTTTCATGGACAGCCGGGTTGGATACCTGCCGGCTGAAATTTATTGAGGATGCACGAATCCGGCTGTCTGTTAACGGAGAATATACGGAAACCCTTACCCACAGCCCCAAAGGATTGTATTCTGCAATTTGCACAGTTGCTCCTTCAACAAGATACCGGTGCGAAATAAGTATTCCCGGCAGAGAAACTGTCATTGTGTCGGATTCCATACCGGCTTTGCCTGATCTCATTGATGTGAAGCATATTCCGATTGCCGGACGCGATGAGGAAGGATTTACCTATCCCGCTGTCAGGTTTACCTTTGTCAACAAACCCGGTGAAAAAAGGTATTTCGAAGCAGTGATTTGGGAAATACGCAAGGACTGTGAATTTGTCAAAAATCCGGAAACGGGTGAAATAACGTCTGACTGTACATACCGGAGTTGCGCGGTACAGCCCGGCGTTGTTACCGATCCCGTCCTGCAAGGCGAGGGGTTGCCCGTCAATGTATTCGGTAATGAATTGATTACCGGCAATGTATATACCATGACGGTCAACTACACCAACGGAATACAGAGCAGAACCGATCAGGGTGACTGGGTTACCGATTCCTTCCCGACAGTTTTGGAATTGCGCAGTGTCAGTTACGATTATTATCGCTATGTAAAAAGCAAATACCTGTACCAAAAGGGCTTTGAACCTGAATTTGGGAAACAGTCTTCTGCCTTTTCCCTCTATTCGAATATCGACGGGGGTTATGGTATTTTCTCCGGGTATTCGGCTTCTTTTTCCGACACGCTGAATATAAACCGCTGAAAATGATATTGCCGTACAGAGGGCTTGTAATGCTCGCCCTGTTTTGTTTCGCAGCAGCCGGCCTCACGGCTCAAATACATGTTACGGGATTTGTCGCGGACAGTGTTTCCGGCGAGAAACTGATCGGGGGCAATATCGTGGAAACAGGCACGGTCAATGGAGCGGTGTCCGACAACAGCGGCTATTTTTCTCTTTGGATAAAAACCCCGACAAAAATCAGGATTTCATATATCGGTTACAGGCCGCTGGAAATACATATTGGCAGGGACACCCTGCTGGAAGCCCGCATGATGCCTGTTTCCGAACTGGAAGAAGTAGTTATCGCCGGCATACGGGGGAGCCGTCCGGGTATGGTTGCATTAAGCAACAGGGAATTACTGTCTATCCCGGCGCTCGGAGGCAAGCCCGACGTGTTAAAAGCGGCACAGTTACTGCCCGGTATAAAGTCGCAGAACGAAGGTTCGAGCCTTCTGATGGTCAGGGGCGGAAACCCCGGCGAAAACCTTTACCTGCTGGACAATGTTTCCTTAATATACGTTAACCACCTGGGCGGTTTCATGTCGGTTTTCAACCCCGATATGATTAACGGACTGGAGATATACAAAGGCGGATTCCCGGCAATGTACGGAGGCAAACTTTCTTCGGTGGTGGATATTGCGCAAAAGGAGGGAAATATGTCCGGCCTGAAAGGAACATTCAGCGTTGGCATTACCGACCTGTCATTTTCGGTGGAAGGCCCGGCCAAACTCAAAAACACAAGCTTCATTATCGCCGGGCGCAAAACACTGACGGAAGCATTGCTCGGGTTGGCGAGCGGTTTAAGCGACGCCGGCAACAGTATAATGATGTACGGGTTTCATGATGTGAATGCAAAATTTTCATGGAAACCGGATTCCCGGAACAGTCTGCATTTGAATCTGTATCAGGGAGACGACTATTTGCATTATCATACCGGGAAAAACAGCCATACAGGTAAAAGCCGGATGAACAATATTTGGGGCAACTGGCTGGTTTCCGCACGATGGCGCTGCATACCCGCTTCTAAACTGTATTCGGTTCACAGTATTTCATATAATCGTTACCGGCTTGTCGACAGAAAGAGATACGACTCGATGGACGGCGAATTTACAAGTGAATACCTGTCGTCTGTAAAGGACGCATCTTTTCATTCGGACTGGAAGTACCCCGCATTAAATAATTGGACATTACACTTTGGGGTACAGGCATCATTATTGACCCACGAGCCTAACCGCACACGGCAATCGAACCTTGCCGCACAAAAGCCGGACGAAAAACTGCGAGCATCGGAATCATCCGTATATTTGGAGAACAGATTCAATTTCTTCAACCATATCACAGTGCATGTTGGCGGAAGAGCAGTATATTATGCTTCCGGCGGATTTTCCAACAATTCGCTGGAACCGCGCTTGCAATTGAATGTCAATATTACCAAGGGACAATCGCTAAACCTCAGTTACATGAGTGTAAGCCAAAATTCGCATCTCATTTTTACCGCAGGCGGCATAATGAATAATGAAGTATGGGTTCCCGCAGGCAGCAAATTTCCCGAAGCCGTATCCAAACAATATTCCGCAGGGTGGACAGGCTCTTTTTACAACGGAATGTTTCAAGCGGAATTTGACGTATATTACAAACAGACGGGCAGCCTGTCGACATACAAAGAGGGTTATACAAGCCTGATGGGCGATACCGACTGGCAATCGAAAATTATTACCGGCGGCCGGGGCGAAGCCGGGGGCATTGAGTTGCTCGTGCGCAAAACTGCCGGTAAGAATACGGGATTTGCATCCTATTCATGGTCGAAAACAACGCGCAGATACCCTGACATTAACGGAGGCATGGAATATACCTTCGAATATGACCGCCCGCACGCCATATCACTAAGCTTTAACCGGCAACTGAATGATAAGTGGACATTCAGCGCGGCGTGGCTGTTCATGACGGGATTACCGTACACGCCTGCTGTCGGACGGCAGTTACTCTCGTATGAAGACGATAATGATTATCTTGAAGCTATGATTTACGGAGAACGCAACAGTGCAAGAATGCGTCCATATCACCGTTTAGACATCGGTTTCAATTATACCAAAACAACCAGACGCAATCGCAAGGCAGTATGGACATTCTCCGTTTATAATGCCTATAACCGCCATAATCCGTATTTCTACTACTACAATGAAAACAGCACCTCAGAGATGTTTCAGCCGGGATTTTACGACGAACGAAACCACAGCATGTCTCTTTATCAGGCGAGTTTCTTCCCACTGATACCGGCAGTGTCGTATAAACTGTATTTCGACAGGAACGTACAGAAACGGTACAGGGAAAATCAACCTGAAAAGGAGCGAAAATCATTTAGTGAAAAACTCAAAAAATACTTGTATATGGAAGATTAATATTCACCCTCGCAACGCCCCAACCTGTCAGGCTGCGTAGCTGCTGACAGGGTCAACGAAGGCGGCATCTCCGGAGTTAAAGCAAGGCGCTGTATATGGATGTGGGCGCTTTGCTA
>JAISDP010000060.1 GCA_031264715.1 Bacteroidales bacterium | reverse complement strand
ATTCATACTTTGTGAAGATACTCACGTACCATTATCTGCCTGATAAGTCGCAGGCAGCGGCTGCGTTGAAAATTCCCCCCTTTTATGTAAAGGATTATGAGGCGGCTGCACGTAAATATCCCGCTCCGAAGATCATCCAGATCATATCCACACTGCGCGAATACGATCTGAAATCGAAAGGCGTGGGCAACTCCTCAGCTTCCGCCGGCGACCTGATGCGGGAAATGACATTCAGGATTTTGCATTGACAGCCCCTACTCCTCAATTACGTCGCCCTTCACCATCAGCTTCTTTTCATATTTCTTGGCGGAAGGGAAGCGATACTCCTTACCGTCATGCTGGGTGACAATAACTTCCGAATCTTTTGTTTCAAAGCCGATCGGGTGGTCGTGATCAAGAGACCTCATGCAGTTGATCAGTACAAAAGCTTTCTCCATACCGTCGCCCAATCCGAAGTTCCACACCTCGTCGGGCTGTGCCAGGCGATTGTCGCTGTAGATCGATTCGCCGGGCATATCCATCAGCGCCTGATATGTCTCATCGATGGTTTTGCCTTTTAAGTCCTCGATACAAACCGGATTCCGTTCGACAGCGGCTTTTACGAACGGTATCCAGCTGATAGCTTCCATTTCGCGGTAAGCATACCGGGCAAGCCCGGCAAACTCATTCTGCGAAGCCATGGCGACGATGTGCTCCATGATTTCTTCGCGTGATTGGCCGGTAGTTATTTGCAGGCGCGGCATAGCCACGTACTCCTTTTGGTCATCGGGCAGGCGCGGATCAATATGTATGAATGTGCGCATCTCCTCGAACATGTCGCGCATGCGGCTGCACCGTTCCGGCAGGATATGGTCGATGAAATAGTCTTTCTTTTCATCAAAGCTCAAATCCTTGTTTTTATTCAGGAAATCCTCGAAATCATTGATGATGATTTTTCCTTCCTTGGGCGTGAAATAGAAATCGCGCGGATCTATTTCCTCAAACAGCGCCTTGCGGCTATCGCCCATGAATTTGTTCTTGCTTGAATGTTCGTAGCTGAATATGGTGCGCAACTCAATATAGCATGTTTTATTGTTACGGATATGCCGGTATTGGAAACAGTCCCAAAACTCATTTTTCGTACGCAGGAAATTGGTAAACAGTTCAAAATTAAAATCCGTGGTCAGGAAATTGCGCAGGCTCTTTTCAAAGCCCCTGTATGCTTCCAGGTCGATGGTTGCTTTGTCATACAGGGTATGAATATATCCGGTGAGGTGCGACACGATGGTAATTTTCTCGTTCTCGATGGCCCGCCGGGCTTTGGCCGAAAGCTCCGTACCGTTGTACCACATGTTTTTGGTGACGATACGCCGGTTATTGGTGAGAATACCATCGCGTTCGGCAATGAAGTTCTGCGAATGTAAGGGCGTAGCGATCAGGAAGATTTTCTCAAGCGGGATGCGCCCCACAATAAACATGGCGGCCGCATAAAGCGACGAAAGCGATACACATTCGCCTGCTCCCACCGTAAAGCCTTCCTTATGGCGGAAAGCCATCATAGCCTCAACGGTTTCGGTTTTCCAGTACGGAATCGTATTGCTCGTATACCTGTCCAACCCGAAATGCCTGCGTATGTCGATGTCGAAATAGTATTTGTCGCCCTCGTAGCCAAACAGCGCATTACTCTGGCTCAGGCTCCCGGCATCGACAAAATCGCTGAAACGCGCCAGTTCCTGTTCCTTATCGGTAAGTCCCCAGGTATCGAGATCGAGGTTGAACGAGAAATGCTCCATGATATATTGCTTCACCCGGTTGATCCTGTAGATGAATGACTTGTTTTCGATGTTGGCAAACCAGGGATCTTCGCGCCATTTCCATATTACGGGCGACATGATGTTGGCCAGCACCAGCGAATAGAATAATTCGGGAAAGATAAAAATCTCCATGTCGGAGAGCGTATATGCCGAGGAGTATTTCTCCAAGTCTTTATGGCTGAAGCCTTGAGAAGTCATATAAATGATAAAATTGATAAATTTCTATTGCCGCAAACTTACATAAAAAATTGTAAGGTTGATTTAATACGCTTTGCGAAATATTCAATGATCAATGTCCAATCTTTAGTATACCTTTGTCCTGCGAGTAATCATTTCCCAAATCCAACATGTTAGACCTCACCGAAGGCAAACCCTGGAAGTCGTTGCTTCAATTCTCGATCCCGATGCTGATCGGTAATGTATTGATGCAGCTTTATCATATAGCCGATTTCTACATTGTAGGAAACTATATCGGTCCCGAAGCCGTTGCTTCCGTGGGGTCGTCCATGCCCATACTGTTTGCGCTGGTTTCCTTCATCATAGGCATCACCATGGGGTGCACAGTTATTGTTTCGCAATATTTTGGAGCAAAAGACTCCGTCAAAGTAAAACGCTCCATCGACACGGTGATCATCTTTATTACCGTAGCGGCATTATCCGTTATGGTGGTAGGACTCATTTTCTGCAATCCCCTTTTGAGGCTTGTAAAGACCCCGGAAAGCGTTTTTAACGGAGCCCGCACTTTCATGCAGATTAACCTGGTGGGATTACTTCCATTATTTGGCGTCAACTGCCTGAGCGCCATACTTCGCGGAGTAGGCGACTCCAAAACGCCGCTTTACTGCATGTTGATTTCGTCGGCTCTTAATGTAGTCCTTTTGCTGACATTCGTTCCCGGCATGGGCTGGAACATCGCGGGAGCTGCCTGGGCAACCGTTTTAACACAAGCGCTCACGACGGTTGGCATGATACTGTGGCTCAACCGTAAGCATCCCGTTATAAAAATCACATTCCACAAACTTGCCTTCGATATGGATATTTTCCGCAACAGCGTACGCATCGGATTACCCAATGGTGCGCAACAAGCCATGGTTGCAGTGGGGATGATGGCATTGCTGGGCATTGTCAACCGGTTTTCCGAAGCCAACAGCAATGTCCTGGTTGCCTATTCAATCGTTAACCGTATCGATTCGCTGGCCTGTGTGCCGGCAATGACTTTTTCCATGGCCATAGCCGCTTTTACAGGACAGAATGTGGGTGCGCGGAAATTCGGCCGTATCCCGTCCGGATTGAACGCCACACTTGCCATGTCAGCGATACTCACAGTTGTAATTTCGGCTGCAGTAATGATTTTTGCTCATTCCGTCATGGAATTATTCTCCACGGAAATCAACCCGGATATAATTTCCATCGGGACACGCTACCTGCTGATTGTATGTCCGTTTTGTATCGTCTTCTCCACCATGTTTATCCATACCGGGGTGATGAGGGGTGCAGGCGACACGCTGGTGCCCATGTTTATTACCTTGCTGTCGCTCTGGCTGGTGCGGATTCCTGTTGCGTTGTTCCTGTCCGGTTTCATAGGGCCCGACGGGATCTGGTGGTCAATCCCGGTAGCATGGACTGTGGGAGCCCTGTTCGCTTACCTGTACTACCGCTCGGGACGCTGGAAAAACAAAGGAGTAATTAAGCCTGTGCTTGAAGTTGATATACCAAAGTGAGTGTAATTTTCAAAGCAATCAAAATCAAAATTGAATCATGTTTACCGACGAATATTTTATGCGCAAAGCCCTCAATGAAGCTCATAAAGCCTGCGAAAAGGACGAAGTTCCTGTGGGTGCGGTCATTGTTGCGGACAACCGTATTATTGCGCGTGCTTATAACCTCACCGAAACCCTCAATGATGTGACTGCACATGCCGAAATGCAAGCCATTACCATAGCGGCATCGTATCTTGGCGGAAAGTACCTGAAAGAATGTACCCTGTATGTAACTCTCGAACCCTGCCTGATGTGTGCCGGGGCGCTCTACTGGGCACAAATTACACGGATCGTTTATGGTGCAACGGATACCAAACGCGGTTTTTCGTTAAACCCGTCGTCGCCGTTGCATCCCGCCAGCACAGTAACAAGCGGCATCCTCGAAACGGAATGTGCTGCATTGCTGACCAATTTCTTCAGGAAAAAGCGCCGTTTGTGAAAATGGAACGTTGCCCGTCAGGACATTCATAGCAATAGAATCAATGCGGAAAACACCAATGAAATCTCCGTAGGAGATGCATGATATGAAATCCTATACGGGGTTTTTTGTGTGGGTCGGCTATATAGCTAACCGTTCCAACCCTGTCAGATTCGGAAGGTGTAAATAGCCCTGAAAGGGCGTAATCAATAGCGTAGGGCAACGCCCTACGGGCAAGAGAAGCACAATATCTATCAAGGCCTAGTCTTTGCCTTTTATTCTTGATGCGGTAATAGTTGATCCCATTCCATATTTAGACCACATCTAAATACAAATTTGTTGGTATTTTTCGTTGCAAATCGTTAAAATACCTGATACCTTTGTGGCTTTGTTAATAGGAAACGTTAGTAATCATCATAGTAATTAAAATCAATCGTTTATGAGTAATATCTTTACCTCGTCCATCGGGAAAAAGTTCTGGATGGCGCTTGTAGGGTTATTTCTGTGTGTCTTTCTGGTGCTGCACATGTCGATCAACTTGTTGCTGTTGCTGCCCGACCGGAGTTATTTCGATACGGGCGTATACATCATGAGTACTGCGCCGGTCAAGGTCATGGAAATAGTCCTGTTTGGAAGTATCGCGTTGCACATGTTCCTGGGGCTGTTGCTGCAGATACAGAACTGGCTGGCACGTCCGGTGCGTTATGCCAAAAAGTACAAGTCGGAAACCTCGTTCTTTTCGAAGTACATGATCTGGACGGGCGGTATTATTTTCATTTTCTTTTGCCTCCACTTTATGGATTTCCTGTTCTACAAGTACGGATGGTTCGGTTTCGAGCCTGCCTCAATTGGCGTTCAGGATGTAGTCAAGGTTGATCCTGTGACGCACGCCATGATAGTTGACACCCCTGCCCATCACAATTTCTACGACATCGCCCGTTATGTATTTCTCAGCAAATCATATTGCCTGGTTTATGTGGGATTTATGGTATTGTTGGCTTTCCACCTGGTACACGCGTTCCAAAGTACATTCCAGAGTATCGGTTGGAATCATCCCACCTACACCCCGGTCATTAAATGGGTTGGATACATATACTCGGTAGTCATTCCTGCCGGGTTTGCCATCATTCCATTGTATTTCTTTTTTGGAGGAAAATAATTTATTCCCGATTTCCGATTGATCATTTTCGATTCCCTCCGATACATCAATCAAAATCAAAAATCAAAAATCAAAGAATATGATTCAGTTAGACGCAAAAATACCTGAAGGGCCAATAGCCCAAAAATGGACAGAATATAAGGCGCATCAAAACCTGGTGAATCCCGCCAACAAACGTAAATTGGATATCATCATCGTTGGTACCGGGCTGGCTGGCGCCGCCGCCGCTGCAAGTTGCGGCGAGATGGGTTTCAACGTGCTCAACTTTTGCATACAGGACAGTCCCCGCCGTGCACACTCCATCGCTGCACAGGGCGGCATCAATGCCGCCAAAAATTACCAGAACGACGGCGACTCTGTCTACCGTCTTTTCTACGATACCATCAAGGGTGGCGACTTCCGCGCCCGCGAAGGCAACGTTTACCGCCTGGCCGAAGTATCCAACAACATCATCGACCAGTGTGTAGCACAGGGCGTGCCTTTTGCCCGCGAATACGGTGGATTGCTTGACAACCGCTCGTTCGGCGGCGCGCAGGTAAGCCGCACGTTCTATGCCCGCGGACAGACCGGACAGCAATTGTTGCTGGGCGCTTACAGCGCACTGAGCCGCCAGATCGAAAAAGGCTCCGTGAAGATGTATACCCGTCGCGAAATGCTCGATGTGGTCATCATCGACGGGAAAGCCCGCGGCATCATTGCCCGCAACCTGATAACCGGCGAAATCGAGAAATATGCGGCACATGCCGTGGTGATTGCTACCGGAGGCTACGGCAACGTATTCTTCCTGTCGACCAACGCCATGGGATCGAACGGCAGCGCTGCATGGCAATGCTACAAACGCGGGGCTACATTCGGCAATCCGTGTTACGTGCAGATTCATCCTACCTGTATCCCGGTTCACGGCGATTATCAATCGAAACTGACGTTGATGTCCGAATCGTTGCGTAACGACGGCCGTATCTGGGTGCCCAAGAAGAAGGAAGATGCTGAAGCCATCCGCGCCGGCAAACTCAAACCAACGCAAATCGCGGAAGAAGACCGTGATTATTACCTCGAACGCCGTTATCCCGCTTTCGGCAACCTGTCGCCGCGCGATATTTCGTCGCGCGCCGCCAAGGAACGCTGCGACGCAGGCTACGGCGTAGGCGAAACCGGCCTGGCCGTGTACCTGGACTTTGCTTCGGCGATCCAACGCCTCGGTAAGCACGTGATTGAAGCCCGCTACGGTAACCTTTTCCAGATGTACGAAAAGATCGTGAACGAAAACCCGTACGAAACGCCGATGATGATCTACCCTGCCATCCACTATTCGATGGGCGGCATCTGGGTCGACTACGAGTTGCAAACCACCATCCCCGGGCTGTTTGCCGCCGGCGAAGCCAATTTCTCCGACCACGGCGCCAATCGCCTCGGTGCATCCGCTTTGATGCAGGGACTGGCCGACGGATATTTCGTGTTGCCGTATACCATCCAGAATTACCTGGCTCCCGAAATCAAAACACCGCGTTTCTCAACCGACTTGCCTGAATTTAACGAAGCCGCGAAAGGCGTCGAGGAAAAAATCAACAAGTTGATGAACATCAAGGGAAAACATTCGGTTGACCATTTCCAGAAGAAACTTGGCCACATCATGTGGGAAAAGGTGGGCATGGGACGTACCAGGGAAAGCTTGACGGAAGCCATTGAGGAAATCAAAGCTGTCCGAAGGGAGTTCTGGCAGGATGTCCGTGTCACCGGATCGACCAATGAGTTTAACCCCGAATTGGAAAAAGCGCTCCGTACAGCCGACCACCTCGAATTAGGCGAATTGATGGCTCTTGATGGACTGCTCCGCGAAGAATCGTGCGGCGGCCATTTTCGCGAAGAGTACCAAACGCCTGATGGCGAAGCGCTCCGGCAGGACGATAAGTTCATGCACGTTTCGTGCTGGGAATACGCCGGCCCCGATAAGGAGCCAATCCTGCACAGGGAGCCGTTGAATTATGAAGTGATCAAAGTTGCAACCCGAAATTATAAATAATGATGGAAAAGAAAGGATTAAACCTTACATTAAAAATATGGCGCCAGGAGAACGCCCAGGCCAAAGGTGAATTTAAAACCTACGGGATCAGTAATATTTCTCCCGACTGTTCCTTCCTGGAAATGCTCGACCAGTTGAACGAGCAGTTAGTCGACAAAATCGAAAAGCCCGTATGCTTCGACCATGACTGCCGCGAAGGGATCTGCGGCATGTGCAGCCTGTTTATCAACGGCCGGCCGCACGGTAACGACACCGGTATCACTACCTGCCAGTTGCACATGCGCCGGTTCAGGGACGGCGATACTATCTGGATCGAACCGTGGCGTTCGGCTGCCTTCCCGGTCATCAAGGACCTGGTGGTTGACCGCAGCGCTTTCGACAAGATCATCCGGGCGGGCGGATACGTATCGGTCAATACCGGCGGCGTACCCGACGGAAACGCTATTCCCGTCGAGAAGAAAAATGCCGACCTGTCGATGGATGCAGCAGCCTGTATCGGTTGCGGCGCATGTGTGGCAGCCTGTAAGAATGCTTCGGCTATGCTGTT
>JAISDP010000018.1 GCA_031264715.1 Bacteroidales bacterium | reverse complement strand
CAATTCCACGAAAACATACTGGGTGCATATTTTCAATACGCCGGGCGTACCGTGGTGGTTGAAAATACCCCTTCCCATTATGCCGTTTACCGAACTGTTAGGCGTCATTACCAAACCTTTCGTGTTAATGATCCGGTTGTTTGCGAATATTACCGCAGGGCATATCATCGCCATCGGTTTTTTCAGCCTGATCTTTATCTTTGGCAAAATGAGCGTGACTATGGGTTACGGCGTGTCAGTAATAGCAATACTGTTCACAGTTTTTATGTCGTTACTCGAATTGCTGGTGGCATTTATCCAAGCGTATGTGTTTACCTTGCTTTCGGCATTATATTTTGGCATGGCCATAGAGGAAGGCCATTAGCCCCACCTTCCCCCAACTTGACGCCGGCGATTTCACGCAGCGAAGCAAGTAACCGGGGTGGGAATCCATGTTATTCAAAGACAGTATTGAATTTTAAATGTTTGAACCTTTTTTAATTAAATTAAATAAATAAATTTATGTTACTTTCCATCATTTTGCAAGCAGTAGCCAACATGGCAGTAGCCAAGCTTGGCGCAGGTATTGGCGCAGGTATTGCCGCTGTAGGCGCGGGTATCGGCATCGGGCGCATCGGCGGTTCGGCTATGGATGCCATCGCACGTCAGCCCGAATCAGTGGGCGACATTCGATCGAACATGATCGTTGCGGCAGCGCTTATCGAAGGTGTGGCTTTCTTCGCCATCGTGTTGTGCTTGCTGATCCTTTTCGTATAAGGGATCAAACAAACCAGCCCGGCCTGTTCGTGCGGTTGGCCGGAAGAGCCGGGCTTTTTATATTTTTGATTGATTATTTATTCAATCGAAAATCGAAAATTGAAAATTGAAAATGTTTTAGTATGCAATTAGTTACACCCGATATAGGATTATTGTTCTGGATGCTGGTATCCTTTCTGATCGTGTTTTTCCTGTTGAAGAAATTCGCATGGAAGCCAATCTTGAATATGTTGCACGAACGTGAAGACAGTATTGATCAAGCTTTGAAAGCCGCTGACAAGGCCAAGGAAGACATGAAAAAATTGCAGGCCGACAACGAACGTATCCTCGATGAAGCGCGTGCCGAACGGGAAAAGATTTTTCGTGAAGCTCAGGAGATCAAGGAAAAGATTGTTGGTGAAGCGCGCGAACAAGCCAATAAAGAAAAGGATAAGATCATGAACGAGACCCGTGCTTCCATCGAAGCCGAAAAGAATGTGGCCATCAGGGAAATACGTGACATTGCCGCCGAATTGTCGATACAGGTTGCCGAAAAGCTCCTCCGTAACGAGTTGAGCAACGATCAAAAACAAAAAGAATTGATCGAAAAGTTTATTGAAGATATACCCGTTAATTAGTTTAAAGTTTCAGGTTTAAAGTTGGGGAGGGTATATAGCTTTGCCCGACTCGAAACCCGAAACTCGAAATTTGAGATATGAATCAAAGTATTGTTTCAACCCGATACGCCAAAGCCCTGATGATGGTGGGCGCCGAAAACCAATGCCTGGATGCATTGAAGGCCGACATGGAATTGCTGGGCGATACCATCAAGGGAAACCTGGTATTCAGGCAAATGATGGACAATCCGGTAATCAAACCGCCGCAAAAGCGTAAGGTGATGGCCGAATTGTTTGAAAAGCGGGTACACCCGATGACCCTCAATTTCATCAACATTATTATCCGCAACCGGCGTGAACTCCTGTTGGCCGATGTAGCGCGCGATTTTATCGACCTGTACGAAAAATTTAAGGGGATCAAACGGGCTCATCTGGTTTCGGCTGCCGGCATGGACGACCGGTCGCAACAACAGCTGCAACAACAGCTCAATATGCTGTTCAAGGCTGATGTGCAGATAACTGCCGAAATAAATCCCGACCTGATTGGCGGGTTCGTCCTCCGTGTGGGCGATCAGCAATATGATGCAAGCTTGTCATCGGGTCTGGAACGAATACGGAAAAGTTTGAAATCGTATAGAAGCATAAAGGTTAAATTGTAATAAATTAGGATAGCCAACCACTCCCCCTCTTTCGGGAAAGGGGTTGGGAGGCTTCCAATCAAAAAAACAGATCATGGTTAACATAAAACCGGCAGAAGTATCGGAAATTCTGAAAAAACAGATTGAAGGTTTTAAAACCGAGGTAGAACTGGAAGAAATAGGCACCGTATTGCAGGTGGGTGATGGTATTGCCCGTATCTACGGCCTTTTGAACGTGCAGGCGAACGAGATGATCGAATTCGAAGGCGGGATGAAAGGTATTGTGATGAACCTCGAGGAAGACAACGTGGGCGTGGTGTTGCTGGGGCCATCCAACGAAATCAAGGAAGGGTACAGTGTGAAGCGGCTCCGCAGGATTGCCTCCATTATGGTAGGCGAAGGCTTGCTGGGACGTGTGATCAACACAATTGGCGAACCTCTGGACGGCAAAGGCGCCATACAGGGACAGTTGTACGAAATGCCGCTCGAACGCAAGGCTCCGGGCGTGATCTTCCGCCAACCGGTAAAAGAACCGCTGCAAACCGGTATCAAAGCCATCGATGCCATGATCCCTATTGGTCGTGGACAACGTGAGCTGATCATCGGCGACCGCGAAACGGGAAAAACATCCATCGCTATTGATACGATCCTCAATCAAAAAGAATTTTATGACCGTGGTCAGCCTGTTTACTGTATTTATGTGGCCGTCGGTCAGAAAGGATCGACCATAGCCAGTACCGTGCAGTCGCTCGAAGAACGCGGGGCGATGGCGTATACCACTGTAGTTGCCGCATCAGCATCGGCTCCGGCGGCATTGCAGTATTACGCCCCGTTTGCGGGCGCGGCCATCGGCGAATACTACCGCGATACGGGACGCCCGGCATTGGTGGTGTTCGACGACCTTTCAAAACAGGCCGTTGCTTACCGCGAAGTGTCGCTTTTGCTTCGCCGTCCGCCGGGACGTGAAGCATACCCGGGCGACGTATTTTACCTGCACTCGCGTTTGCTTGAACGTGCAGCCAAGATCATCAACTCCGACGAGATTGCCGCGCAGATGAACGATTTGCCCGATGTGCTCCGCCCGATGGTAAAAGGCGGCGGATCGCTTACTGCATTGCCGATCATCGAAACGCAGGCAGGCGACGTGTCGGCATATATCCCAACGAACGTGATTTCGATTACCGACGGACAGATTTTCCTTGAGTCGAACCTGTTCAACGCCGGTATCCGTCCGGCTATCAACGTGGGCATATCGGTATCGCGCGTGGGTGGTAATGCGCAGATCAAATCGATGAAGAAGGTAGCCGGTACGTTGAAACTCGACCAGGCACAGTTCCGCGAGCTGGAAGCATTCTCCAAGTTCGGCTCGGACCTCGATGCGGCGACCATGGCCATCATCGATAAGGGACGCAAGAATGTGGAACTGCTCAAACAGGGACTGCATGCTCCTCTGCGTGTGGAGCAACAGATTGCGGCGCTCTATTGCGGTATGCAGGGATTGCTGAAAGCTGTGCCCATGGATAAAATCAGCATGTTCGAGAAAGATTTCCATGAATTGATGAATGTCAAGTACAGCGATGTGTTAAAAGCGCTGGCAGCCGGAGAACTGAATGACGATATCACCAAAAAGATGGAATTAGCTGCACGCGAAGTGGCGCTCAAATATATCGTGAAGAATGACGAGTGAAAAATGAAGAATGACGAGGTTAAACTCAATATTTAATCGGAAATCATCAATCAAAAATTGGTAGATGGCAAACTTAAAAGAAATACGGACACGTATTGTATCGGTTGCATCGACGCGGCAGATTACCAGCGCCATGAAGATGGTGGCTGCTGCCAAGTTGAAGAAAGCCCAGGACGCAGTGACCAATTTCAGGCCCTACGCACTCAAGATGCAGGAAATCATGGTAAATGTGGCTTCGTCGGTTGGGCGCGACGAGGACAACATATATGCCGAGGACCGCGACTACAGCCAGGTGTTGATTGTGGTAATTACTTCCAACCGCGGTCTGTGCGGCGCGTTCAACTCCAACGCTATCAAAGGGGCTGTGCAGCTGGCCGAAAGGAAATACGGCAAGCACCTGGCAAAAAACAAAATACGATACATGGCCATCGGTAAAAAAGGATACGATGTTTTGCGTAAATACAAAGTTCCTTTAGACGAACCGAACATGGAAATCATTGAGCAATTGACGTATGAAAATGCGTCAGAAGTTGCACAGACGCTCATGGATGCTTTTGCAACCGGCCGTTACGATTGCATCGACATTGTATACAACGAATTCATCAATGCTGCCTTGCAAAAGGTGGTAAGCAAGCAGTTCCTGCCATTATTACCCGAGGAAAACGGTAAGAAAAAAGGCGATAAGAAGGCGACGCGTACCGATTACATATTCGAACCAACCAAGGAACACATTCTGCGCGAATTGATCCCCCAAAACCTGCGGCTGATCCTTTATGAAGCATTGCTCGACTCGGTAGCTTCCGAATTTGGCGCCCGCATGACATCCATGCACCAGGCCACCGACAATGCCACAACATTGATCCAGGATTTGACCCTGCAATACAACAAGGCGCGGCAAGCCGCTATCACCAATGAACTGGTTGAAATCGTCGGCGGTGCGGAAGCGCTGACAGGATAGCAACTTATCTATGGTTATGAATGCCCTGACGGGCAATGTTTTTGTTTATTTGATGCCGGAAGGCATCTGATGTTGATAACCCCGGGCAAGCCGCAGGCGCAGCCCGGGGTTATCCAAATTAGACGCCTGCCGGCGTCGGGCTGCATAGCCTGACAGGTTGGTATGCGTAAGCTTACGTATAACGACCTGACAGGCTATGCAGTCCCGTCATCATACGAATCATGGTTCAGACAAATTTGATTTGCGTTTTTGTAATCTTACAAACGCTTGAAATTTTTTTGCGACGGCTCTTTTCGCAACGAAACGGCTTCAAGCAAACTTGACTTGTATGGTTTCGCGACGAAAAGAACAGGCGCAATATTATTTGGCGTCTGTTATTTCGGCAGGCAATTGAATTTCGAGCGGTTTGTTCATGCTTGTCATCCAGTTTGCCACGGTCAAACTTTTGACGCCTTCGGCACGGTAAACCTGACGCCTGGCATTTTGCGGAAGCTCGAAAATCGCACCGCCAACCCCTGCTGTTACAGGCAAGGAACTCTTATTGTTCAGTTCAATCGTACCCGGAGTAATCGCTTTGATTTCGACCGCCGATTTGAACAGGGCGGGAAGCCAGGGTTCTCTTCCCCAGATCATGCCGGCAGCCCAGCCGACTGTCCGCCGTGCAAAAAGCGCTTCCCTGACGCCTTCGAGGGAACGTTCCCTTGCCAGAACCAAAGTCAGGGGACGAAGGGGATTTTGTATGCCGTAAGTCGCCAGTTCGCTGTCATGTATGTCGCTGTTTGCAAAAACGGCAAGGTTTTGTTCATTGCACCAGTCCGAAACAACAGGATAATATTCGTTATAGTTAAATATTTCTATCCCGTGCAGAAGTCCCTTACGTACCATTTCCTTATGCACTTCGGGGAAAAACAGGGGCGCGCCCTGTTTGATGCCTCCGCTTGCAGGCGCTTCCCAGCCCGGATGATTCCACAAGATGAAAGCGCCCTGGTCTGCGGCAACCTGCACCATTGTTTTCCAGTCGTCGGCAGCTGCCGTGATGGGATTGTTGTCGCTTGCAAACAGCACATTGAGATGTCCGGGGGGCATACTGCGCTTGGTGATTTCAGCGCCGCGAATCAGTAGCAATTCCTTCTTTTCCGCATCAGACCGTGCAGCCTCGTACCAGATATTAAAATCATCGGCCTGTTCTGCTGCCAGTTTCCAGCGTCCGTCCTTGCTGATATTCGGTCGATATTCGATATGGTCTGTTATCGATATTACATCCAGACCGTTATTGACAGCTTCCAAAACACGGTCTTTCGGCATTACCTGTCCATCGGAAAAAAGCGTGTGAATATGGAAATCTCCTTTAAGGACTTTAAAACCTTCCACATCCGGAATGTTAATCTGCCGCGCCGGAGAAGACGCGGCCTGTATATGTCCCATATTAACCGTATAGGTATCTCCGTTTTTGTGAACCGGAGGTATCGAATCGGGATTTTCCGATTTGCCCCATAAAGCGGAAACCGGAGACAAACTTGCTGCTGCTCCCAGCATGGCAGAATGTTTAAGGAAATAACGACGGTTTAACATTTTTATTGATTTTGATAATTATTATAACAATTTGATAGATGCTTGCATTGCACGCTCAACAGCGGTTGAACGCAACCTGGCGAAGCGGTATATTGTCACCCCAATATTTGCAGTACTTGCTTTGTGACCGGTATAGGGAATACTGCCGACACCAGCGGCGCGTTCCTCAAACTGCGGAGCCATGCAGATGTTTCCGCTTCGTTCAGTTCGGTATCGAACTTCAGGATAAAATCGAAATTTTTGTACTTCTCAAGCAGGAAACCGTTGTCGCAGCGGTTGGATACAAGCCGGAGCGTTTGATCGTCGTCCTCGTGGACAAAGCATGTAAATTCTTTCCCGGTGCCGGTTACAAGGCCATCGCCCTGAGCAAAGGCAAGCCCCAATTGTTCGTTGATGCTCCACGACAGTCGATAATCGTTTTCGTGTGACGAAATACCAATGACGGTAAAAGTCACCGGCCCGGTATCCAGCCTGACAACATTCCGTTTAGCCATCTATTTTGTTTTATTCAACCTCTTGTCGCAGTCCTTCCGCATGTGGGAACAGCTTATTGCTGCTGTTGTTCCTTGATTCGCTCCAGGTATTGCACCAAAGCGTCAGTCGAAAAGTCTGTCGACGTGGAGATAAAAGTTAAGGTCTTTTGTGAGGCCATCTGCTCAGCCTCTTTTTTTGATCTTCCCGAGCCTTTGGCAATGGGTATGTTGGAAATGGTCACCTGCACCGAAAACCGCGGACTGGATTCCGATTCTTCGCGATATTCCTCGATGGCTTCGAAACCTACCTGCAACTTGTATTTCTGGCCCCACTCGATCAGGCGGCTCTTGAAATCAGTTTCGGTGTGCGCCAGTTGCTCCAGGTTAATATAATTCTTGAGTACATGCCCGGTGATGTACTTGTGCGTTTTTTCGTAGCCTTTATCCAGGTACATGGCGCCCATCAATGCTTCGAAAGCATCGCCGCAAATACGCTTTTTCATTGTTTCGGCATTTGTGGCATAAGCGATCACCACCTGTACCAGACCCATTTTGCTGGCTATGGAATCAAGATGCGTACGGTTGACGATCTTCGACCGCATCTGGGTTAAAAACCCTTCACGTTCGTCAGGAAATTTACGGAAAAGAAAATCCGCAATAACAGCATTGATAATCGCATCGCCAAGGAATTCGAGCCGTTCGTTATTGACCACACTTCCGTCGGGCGAAGTAAACGATGCAGAACGGTGCAGAAAAGCCAACTCGTACAATTGCAAGTTGTCCGGGTTGATCTTGAGCTGTTTATTCAAAAAAGAATAAAACTCCTTATCTTTGACCATAAGAAGTTTTAAAGTATCGATCATATTGGCTATGATGTTATTTTTCTGCTTTTTTTAATATTACCGAAGTATTGTGCCCGCCGAAACCGAATGTATTACTTAACACATAATTTAACTCACGTTCCTGGACTTTGTTGAATGTATAATTCAACCTGTTGTCCAACACGGGATCGTCGGTGAAATGGTTGATCGTAGGAGGAACTACACCATTAACCATCGCCAGGATGGAAGCAATAGCTTCGATAGCTCCGGCAGCGCCCAGCAGGTGCCCCGTCATCGACTTGGTGGCGCTGATGTTGAGCTTATAGGCATGTTCGCCGAATAACCGCTGGATAGCTTTTACTTCCGAGGGATCGCCCACCGGTGTTGATGTTCCATGTACGTTAATGTAATCGACATTTTCCGGAGTCAGTCCGGCATCCTCCAGGGCGGCTCTCATGGCGCGGAAAGCGCCGTCGCCTTCGGGATGCGATGCGGTAAGATGATATGCATCGGCAGACATGCCGCCTCCGATCACTTCAGCGTATATCCTGGCGCCTCTCTTTACAGCATGTTCGTATTCTTCGATGATCAACCCGCCGGCGCCTTCGCCGATTACAAAACCGTCACGATCCTTGTCAAAAGGCCGCGAAGCAGTCTTATACTGGTCATTGTTGGTCGAAAGAGCCTGCATGGCGTTGAATCCTCCAACACCTGTTTCGTTGATGGCTGCTTCGGAGCCTCCGGCAACGAATATATTGGCCTTTCCCAACCGGATATAATTGAATGCGTCTATGATGGCATTTGACGATGAGGCACATGCTGACACTGTCGCATAATTGGGCCCTTTCAGCCCGAACTTGATGGAAATCTGCCCTGCGGCGATGTCCGAAATCATTTTCGGGATAAAGAACGGATTAAATCGAGGAGTGCCGTCGCCACTGTAAAAAGCTTTCAATTCTTCGGCGAAAGTGGTTATCCCACCGATGCCCGACGCCCAGATTACACCAACCCGTTCCAAATCAGTTTGCTCCAAGTCTAACCCTGAGCTGTTTATGGCTTCGGTAGCTGCTATTATGGCAAACTGTGTATACAAGTCATATTTTTTGACCTCTTTACGATCGGGGAAAAAGACCGATGAATCGAAATTTTTTACTTCACAAGCAAAACGTGTTTTAAATTTAGACGCATCAAAACGTGTAATCCA
>JAISDP010000237.1 GCA_031264715.1 Bacteroidales bacterium | reverse complement strand
GCTACCTTGTAGCCACGACTCAATTTTTACAACGTGGTTCTGTACTTACGTACAAAAAAAGAATTTCTGATGAGACCGAAATTCTTATTACCTTTCGTTGAAAAACTGGTATGAACCTTTGTTTTCATGGTAATAAAATTATTAAATTAAAGAACTTGTCTACTACTTTGCAAATACCGTGCCAAAGTAACCGGATATTGATGATCGGATATTGAATATTTGCACAAAGTACATAAAATCAGAATAAAACGATCGAATAGGCATGTTGATTAATTACTTGGAAAACTTTCATCTGATGATCGGCAATAGAAATTTCCTTGTGTATCTTTGTGCCATGGTTAAGATTTGTGCTTTAGCTTCCGGCAGTAATGGTAATTGCTATTACATAGGCAATTCGGCAAATGCGGTATTGATCGATGCCGGTATCAGTTGCCGGCAAGTTCTTTCGCGCATGGCTGCCAAAAATTTGGATCCGGCAAAAGTAAAAGCCGTGTTTGTTTCGCACGAGCATACCGATCATTGCAGCGGCATTAAGGTACTCGGCAAAAAATTAGGTATTCCGGTGTACATGACTTCAAGAACGTGCGACCGTATCCTGCCCGACCAACAAGCAACCGATACACAGAAATTCGCACCCGGCGATACCATTACTATTGGCAACCTTGCCATTCATAGCTTTCTGAAAAAACACGATGCCGCAGAACCTTGCAGTTTCAGGATCGAGCACGAAGGTATCAGCGTAGGCGTGTTTACTGATATTGGTCTGTCATGCAACCGGGTACACCATCATCTGTCACAATGTCACGCCCTGTTCCTGGAAAGCAACTACGACGAAGAGATGCTTTGGACAGGTTCCTATCCGTATTTTCTGAAAGCAAGGATATCGTCGGATTATGGACATTTATCCAATCACCAGGCGATGGAACTTCTCCGGCAATACCACCATCCTGCGTTGCAGGTAGTACTGTTATCGCACCTGTCGGCCGAAAACAACAGGCCGGAAATTGCAGTATCAGCTTTTGATGAACTAAGAACCCGGTTCACGATCGAAGTCACCGACCGGTATGCCGCAAGCAAAGTCTATACAGTGAAACATGCTGTTTGAATGAACTGTTTGAAGATACTGATGTCGCTTTATGAAGTACCTTTGTGTTTATAAAACCAATTTGGAAATGGAAGAATTTTGGGAGTCGAGTTTTATCGAAAAACAAACCATGTGGGGTTTTGAGCCTTCGGATTCCGCCATTCGTGCAAACGACATTTTCGTTAAGGAGAAAATCAAAGATGTATTGATCCCGGGGATTGGGTATGGACGGAACGCGAGGATTTTCCTTGATCATGGAATAACCGTAACGGGTATTGAGATATCGAAAACGGCAATTGATCTGGCAAGGACGCAGAACAAACTCGATATTCCCATATTTCACGGCTCGATAACCGACATGCCCTTTGATAACCGCCTCTATGACGGGATATTTTGCTATGCGCTCATCCATCTACTGAATCTTCGTGAACGGCGAAAGTTTATCAAAGACTGCTGCCATCAACTCAAACCGGGTGGATATATGATTTTCTCCGCCGTTTCGAAACGTGACGCCATGTATGGAAAAGGCAAGCAGATGAGTAAGGACAGGTTTGATATGCCACATGGCGCCAAGCTGTTTTTCTACGACTCGGATTCCATCAGGCGCGAATTTGGCAAATACGGACTAATCGGTTTTTCGGAGATCGACGAGCCTGTTAAATTCAAAAAAGATGATCCACCCATGAAATTCACGATCGTAATATGCAAAAAATGAATACGTCGCTTCGCACGATCTTTGTGTTCCATTGTACAACCGGGATTCTTTGTTAACTTCGCCCAATCAAAAATCAAAAATAACCAAATGGTTACTCTTATCATTGTCATCATCACCTCGGTGATTTCTGTCATCGCTTTTTCCAACAGGACGCTGTTTGCCCGGTTACAATTCAATCCTTACCAGGTATGGCACCGGAAGGAATGGTACCGGATCATCACGCACGGCTTCTTGCATGCCGATTGGGTGCACCTGATCATCAACATGTTGGTATTGTTTTCGTTTGGTCGCACCATCGAAATGGCTTTCCGCATCATGAATCACCAAACATGGATGAAGTTCCCAATGTTGTGGTACGTCATTTTCTACCTGTCGGCTCTCGTCGTATCGTCGCTTACCACGCTGCACAAGCATAAGAACGATATCTGGTACAATTCCGTGGGAGCGTCGGGGGCTGTGTCGGCTGTGCTGTTTTGCAGCATCTTTTTCGATCCTCACATGACATTGCTGTTCATGGGTATCATTCCCATCAAGGCGTTTATCTTTGGGCCGCTCTACCTCTTATATTCGTATTATTCGGCACGCAGGGCCAACGACCACATCAACCACGATGCTCACTTGTTGGGCGCCGTCTTCGGGTTCTGTTTCCCCATGATGATCGACGTGCGCATGATCCGGTGGTTTATCGAACAGTTTTGAGGAATTGAAAATGGAGAGTTGACAACTCCTTTAGCCCGGCAAAGCCAGTTAGCGCAAAGCGCATAAATAGCATAAAAGCCACCCTTATGAAGTGGCTTTTATACTGATTATTACGTTCTAACGTTATGAACGCAAACGCGCTTATCTTGCGTATTTGTACGCTTTTCCCCAGTAACGGGCATCTTCGCCGAGGTTTTCCTCGATGCGGAGCAATTGGTTGTACTTCGCAATCCGGTCGGACCTCGAAGCTGAACCGGTCTTGATCAAACCGGTGTTCAAAGCCACTGCCAGGTCGGCGATGGTGTTGTCTTCCGATTCGCCCGAGCGGTGGCTCATGATGGCGGTGTACGATGCGCGGTAAGCCATGTTCACTGCGTCGATGGTTTCGGTGAGCGAACCGATCTGGTTAACTTTTACCAGGATGGAGTTGGCTGTTTTCCGTTCGATACCCATTGCCAAACGTTTGGTATTGGTCACAAACAGGTCGTCGCCTACCAGCTGTACCTTGCTGCCGATGGTGTCGGTCAGGAGTTTCCAGCCGTCCCAGTCGTCTTCGGCCATACCGTCCTCAATCGAGATAATCGGGTACTTGCTGGTCCAGTTCTTCCAGTAATCTACCATTTGCGAAGCGGTGAGCTTGTCGCCGTTCGATTTCTTGAAGTGGTATACCTTTTCGTCGGTCAGGTAATATTCCGACGAAGCAGGGTCGAGCGCCAGGTAAATATCTTCACCGGGTTTGTAGCCGGCTTTTTCAATTGCCTGGAGGATCACCGTTACAGCTTCCTCGTTCGATTTCAGGTTGGGTGCGAAACCGCCTTCGTCGCCTACGTTGGTCGAGTAACCGCCGGCTTTCAGCACAGCTTTCAGGTTGTGAAAAACTTCGGCGCCCATACGTAATGCTTCCGAGAAACATTTTGCGCCAACAGGCATGATCATGAACTCCTGGAAGTCGATGCTGTTGTCGGCATGTGAACCGCCATTAAGGATGTTCATCATCGGGATGGGAAGCGTGTTGGCATTCACACCGCCTACATAACGGTATAGCGGTTGACCGGTAATTTGTGCGGCAGCGCGTGCGGCAGCCAGCGAAACGCCAAGGATGGCATTAGCGCCGAGGTTACCTTTGTTGGGAGTTCCGTCCAGTTCGAGCATACGGGCATCGAGGGCGTTTTGATCGGTTGCGTACATCCCGCACAACTCGTCGTTCAATACGGTGTTTACATTGTTAACGGCTTGTAATACGCCTTTGCCCATGTAACGGCCTTTGTCGCCATCGCGCAGTTCAACAGCTTCGTGTACGCCGGTGGATGCTCCCGAAGGAACAATAGCACGACCTGAATGGCCTGTGTTGGTGTGAACTTCTACTTCTACAGTAGGGTTGCCACGCGAATCGAGTACCTCGCGGCCGGCAATTTTGATGATTTGTCCCATATCAAAATTATTATTTAAATTGGTTTTATTGATTTCTACTATGATTACCAGATAAAATAAGGTTTTAAACAGGTAAAGCATTTTCAGATGGCAAATATAATGATTATTTATTACATCAACCGAATTTCATTTGCACAATCCATTAATCCTTCCAGGATTTTGAATTACCCACACAAAACGTTATAGAACCTATTTTTTACACATTACTAAGTACCTCATCAAAAATAAGTTTTTATTAGAATGGCAAAACTTTGATACAGAAGTGATGTGGGTTTCGACACAACGAAAATCCCGGTCTTTTTACATCAACCCCCACCGGTTATCAAAATATCCAGGTATACCGGCAGATGGTCGGAAAACCCCCTGTTGTATTTCGGTCCGACATATGTGCGGAATGGCTTTATGCCCTGGTATCGTTTATCCGGTTCAAACAAATAGTCGGCCCGGAAGATAAGATATCTGCTAACATCTGTGCGTAGCGATCCTCTCAATAAACCGCCGGACACGATGACCTGATCAAATACCGACCATTTCCCCTGGTATTTGATAGTTCCTGTCTGCTCCTTCATTTTGAAGGTCGACAAATTAAACAGGGCCGACGGTTTGGCTTGTGCAGTATCGTTCAGCGCCCGCAACCCGGATACCAAACTTTTATTCAACGGACCATCGTTAAAGTCCCCGGTAACAACAATATTCGCCAACGGGTTTCGGTTAAAAATCGAATCGACTTTGTGGCGTACCAGCGAAGCGGCAAGAATCCGTCCCGGTTCCGACTGCCGTTGACCACCGCTGCGCGATGGCCAGTGATTGACGAATACGTGCAGCGTGTCGCCCTTTGTGCTGGATAAGGTGGCATACAGGATATCGCGTGTACGTTTCCTGTTGTCGGCGAAGCCGACACGAATGAATTGTTGACCGGTACACTTCAGGTAATCGCCACGGTAGAGCAAGGCAACATCAATGCCACGCTGATCGGGCGATTCCTTATGAACAATCCGGTAGGGATATTTCGCCAATGGTGTGTTTTTCACAAGGTTATTGAGTACTCCGCGGTTTTCGATCTCGCAAAGTCCAACAAGCGCCGGAGGATCCCATTCGCCGACATTGACTATCACACGGTAAATATTGTTGCGTTTGTCGATATAGCGGCTTTGCGTCCAGTGCAATGATCCATCGGGAGTAAATTCATTGTCATTAGTTGTCGGATCATCCACAGTGTCGAAAAAATTCTCCACATTGTAAAACATCAGGCGCAGGTAATCCCTGCCCTGTTTCTGGGCCGGCGCCCAATTGACACAGACGGACAGTAAAGCGCTACATATCAATATATTTTTTAACATCATATCTTGGAAAAAGATTGTACAAAGATAATGTAACAAACCAAAGTATCATCGATTATTAGTCGCGAAGGCATCCAGCCGCAAAGGATAATATGTTCAGGTTTTATAGCCGGTCTTTTGTTTCCGGCCCCATATTGAACAACAAGTCCAATATGCTCAGGTTGGGTTTAAATCCCCACTTGTTGGTAAATACTTGCGTGTAACGCGGCGGAATAAACCCGGGATCGGTTTCTTGCCGGTCGATCTTGGGATGAATACTGTTCCGCAAGTCAATAATTCCTTCGCCGGGTTTCGTATAGTCCTGGCTTTCTGTCGCGCGGAACGGTATCTTCGCCAAACGGCAAACCGTACGCATGATCTGCATGTTGAAATCGTACAGGTAGCGATGACGGCTGTTGAAGAACACACCCAGGTCATCAATATAGTATCCGTAGAAAGGCGACCGCCGATAAGCCGATTCGATGGCTTTGAAGTGCAGCTTCTGCCAAAGCGTGTCGTAAGCGATCTCCACTTCGGTAATCAATATTTTCGGTTCTTTGGATTTTACCACCGGGACTGCCAGATCGAGCAACCCGTTGGCCGAATAGATAGTACAACGGTTACGGTACGATTGTTTGTTGTAATGCTCATGCCGCTCGATCACAACCTGCTTATCCTGCACCAGCTTTGAATAATACTGGATTGGGGCAAAATAGGCGGTGGATAAGAGAATCACAATTTGTACAAGCCATATATGAAACAAAACCGGATTAAAGTTTTAGCTTCAAACCGGTTTTAATACTTGATCAATAATCGTTACTTGGCTGTTTTCGGAGGGTTTTCGACTTTGTACCTGGCATTAATGCCTTCGAGCACTGACATGGTGACATCCAGTCCCGGGCTTGCAAACAGCAGGTTGTCGCCAAAGGCGCGCCCCATGATGAACTGGTAGCCCTTATCATGGTTGTATTCTTTCAGGTAGTCCATCAAAGCCTGTAATACCTTACGTTGCATCACAGCCTGTTCTTCGGCGATTTGCATCCGGTAAGTATCGTTCAACTGTAACAGGTTATCACGGTCAACAGCGAGTTGTTGCTCCATTTCGGCTAATTTGGCGCGGGTTTCAAGTCCTTTCTGGGCTTTGTTCTGGAAATCGGTAACATTTGCCTGGAATTTTTTCTGCCTGTTGCTTAGTTCGGCATCCAGTTTTTTCGTTTTTTCTGCCAGTTCTTCGCTCAAATCTATTGCCATTTGATAGTTTTGGAACAACGAGTCGGTGTTGATATACACAATCGTCCCGTCAGCAACAGCGTTAACACTGGTTATTCCGACCGTATCGGTTTCATCAATGTGCCGGGCTGATGAGCCACCCTTATTACCTTTGAAAAACAAAATAAAAAGCACAACCACAGCGGCAAGCAATGCGGCTTCGAGAGTCAAAACCAAATCGAGTTTCTTCATTCGTAAAATATCAATTATAAATTTTAAAAAAACATCGCAAAGATAAACATCCAAATGGATATTATATCTAAAAAAGATGAAAAATTAATGTTTCTTTCCCGATAAGTAGCGTTCAACGTCGATGGCAGCCATGCAGCCGCTTCCTGCTGCGGTGACAGCCTGGCGGTATACGGGATCTTGCACGTCGCCGCAGGCAAATACGCCTTCGACCTTTGTTTTAGACGAACCGGGGATGGTTTTGATATAACCGTTAGCGTCTGTTTCCAACCAGCGGCAAAACAGTTCGGAATTGGGATGGTGTCCAATGGCAAGGAAAAAACCGTCGACGGAAAGCTTTTGCTCGCCGTCTCCGGTAGCGAGCAACACCCCTGTAACGGTTTTGTCGCCCAGCACTTCCTTGACCTGGGTCTCCCATAATATCTCAATGTTGGGCGCATCGAACACCCTTTCCTGCATGGCTTTGGATGCTCTGAATACATTGCGGCGGACAATCATGTATACCTTTCGGCACAGCCCGGCCAGGTAAATAGCTTCTTCGCAGGCGGTATCGCCTCCACCCACTACGGCTACATCCTTGCCGCGGTAGAAAAAGCCATCGCATGTGGCACATGCCGAAACTCCATAACCTTTGAACTTCTCCTCGGAGGGTAACCCAAGATATTTGGCGGTAGCGCCGGTAGCAATGATCAGCGTTTCGGCCTCGACCTGGTGTTCGCCGTCGATGGCGACTGCAAAGGGGCGCCTGTCCAGGTTAACTTCCGAGACTGTACCAAACCGGACATCAGCGCCGAAGCGTTCCGCCTGCTTCCGGAGGTCATCCATCATCAGTTGTCCGGTAACGCCTTGCGGATAGCCGGGAAAGTTGTCGATTTCGGTGGTGGTGGTTAACTGGCCGCCGGGTTGCATGCCGGTATACATTACCGGGGCGAGGTTGGCGCGTGCGGCATAAACGGCTGCAGTATATCCTGCAGGACCTGAACCAATGATCAGGCATTTGATTTTTTCGGTGATTGACATATTGATATTTTTACTGCCCCGCAGGAACACGTTAATTGAGCTGAGCGGGACCGGATTAAAAAGTAATGCAAAGATAGAAAATGATTTTAAAACGGCGGTTTCATAATAAACGTTAAAAAATACATCTTGATGTTAAACCTTTTACCGGTTTTGCTGTCTACCAAATTATCATAAATCTTTAAATCATACCCATCATGAAAAAGTTATTTGTATTAAGCATCATGCTGGTGGCTTCGATTACTTTAGCCACAGCGCAACAACGTCAAAGGCAGACAGCAGAAGAGCGTGCCAAGAGTCAAACCGCGCGGCTGGATAAGCTGGTTACGTTAACCGCCGACCAGAAAACCAAGATTGAGGCAATAGACCTTGACCTGGCTAAGCAAATGGATTCAAAAATACAGGGCAATCAAGGCGACAGGGATGCCATGCGCACGGCAATGCAGGAGTTGGATAAGACCCGCGATACCAAATACAAAGCGGTACTTACCGACGAACAATTCAAAAAATATTCGGATGATAAGGAACAACGCCGGAAAGAAATGGAAAACCGGCGCAGGCAACGAAACTGACCAGGTTTAAAGTTTGCCTTCGGCGAGCTTGCAAGCTCTGTCCGGGTTTAAGGTATCAAGTTCCGCGTTTCGCCGGTCTTGAATTTTTATTTTTAAACTTGAACCTGTTTAGGCATGGATTTTGACGATGATTCATGCTGCCGTATATCAGGTAGCATGAATCATTATATATTGGCAACCGGGCGGCATGAAGCATTATATCGTATACCTGTTTATCTTTGTCTTTTTGGGGAATTTGTCTGCACAGCCTTCACGACGGGTGGAAGCCGGAAAGGTTATTGTGAAACTCAAACCCGACGCCGTCCCCGCCGTTGAAACAAAACTGAGGACATTAAGCAGGACTTTATCCGATACGTCGGTACTCAGCACGGGAATAAAATCATTCGACCGCATCAACCGGCGCTACAGGGCAAGCAACATGCGCCGTGTGTTCCCCGATGCCGGCAAATACGAGGCCAAACATCGCGAATACGGTCTGCATCTGTGGTACGAAATTACGATACCCGAAGGCGAAGACCCCGAAACAGTGGCTGTCGGCTATGGAATAGATGGAAACGTGCAGGTGGCCGAACCCCGGTATAAGATACGGCGCTTGGGTATGCCGGCATCTCCTCTGCCTCCTGTCGAAACGCCCAATGATCCTGACTTCGGCAAGCAATGGAACTATAACAATACCGGGCAAACGGGAGGAAAGCAGGGAGCCGACATCCGACTGACGGATGCCTGGGAAAGAATCAAGTCGCTTGGGATTAAAAACAGTAACGTAATTGTGGCTGTGGTAGATGGCGGCGTATATGATGACCACGAGGATTTGAAAGCCAACATGTGGATAAACGAGGCCGAACTGAACGGTGTCCGGAATGTTGACGATGACGGGAACCGCTACGTGGACGATATTTACGGATATAATTTTGTAAAAGGCTCCGGCGCCATCTCCCCCGAAGACCATGCTACGCATGTGGCCGGAACCATTGCCGCAGTGACCGGTAACAGTGTCGGCGTTTCGGGTATAGCCGGAAATCCCGGTGAAGGGTACGGTATCAAGATCATGACCGTGCAGATATTCGACGGCGAGAGGAGCGTATCATCCATTGGAGATGCGTATGCCTATGCTGCCGACAATGGCGCCGTAATTTTGCAAAACAGTTGGGGGTACGAAGAAGCTGGTAAATACAACGAGTCGGACATTGCCGCTATCAATTATTTTATAAGGGAGGCAGGCAGGGATGAGAACAAAAAACCGCGGCCCGGGACGCCTATGACAGGAGGGATCGTTATCTTTGCGGCCGGGAACGACGGGAAGGACAACAAATGGTATCCCGCTTATTTCGACAATGTACTGGCAGTGGCAGCGACCAATCATTACGGAAAGTTAGCCTGGTATTCGAACTTCGGCAGATGGGT
>JAISDP010000213.1 GCA_031264715.1 Bacteroidales bacterium | reverse complement strand
ACGGGTCCAACCCTGTAGGCAGTTTTGCAGCCTACAAATAAAACCCATATCTTTGTATGGTTGATCTAAATCGGGTATCATGAAAAGAATAATCGGCATCTTATGGGTGGTTACTTTATTGGTATCCTGCACGTCATATTATTCGAAACTTAACAAATAGTCCATTGCTTTTCGTCGATGTCATATTGCCTTTAGCGCTTCCGCGAAGTTTCACCTATTCGGTGCCCGCCGACCTGGCAGCACAGGCACGGAAGGGTGTGCGGGTAATTGTGCCGTTCGGCGCCCGCAAGTTTTATTCGGCCATAGTGCAGGAAATACACGATCGTGACACAGTACCGTATGCGGTCAAGGAAATAGTGTCGGTATTGGACGAGCGTCCCGTGGTGAACGATTTGCAGATACGGTTGTGGCATTGGATCGCCGCTTATTACATGTGTACCGTCGGCGAAGTGATGAAAGCAGCCATGCCGTCGGGGTTGAAGCTGGAAAGTGAAACGAAGGTATTCTACAACGAGGCTTACGTGCAATGCGACGAACTGAACAGTCACGAGGAAGAAGTACTGCACCTCATGCACAGCAGGAAATCCCTCCCGGTGGGCGAAATTGCCGCCATATACAAGCACAGGGACCTGATGCGCGTGGTGCAATCGCTGGTAGACAAAGAAGCCCTGTGGGTGGAGGAAGTGATTGCCGGTCGTTATAAACCCCGGTTTGAGTCCTGTGTGCGGCTTCACCCGGCACTGGACAGTGAAACAAAGATGAAAACCACATTCGATGCGTTAGAGAGGGCTCCCAGGCAGTTGGAAATACTGATGAACTTTGTGCGCTTATCCGGCGTATTTTCCGGGCGTCCGCAACGCGAAGTCACCAAAAAGGAACTGTTGCAGGCTGGCCATGCCCAGGCCGAAACGCTTCATAACCTTGCCAGGAAAAAAGTGCTGGAGCTTTATGCGAAAGAAGTGTCACGCTTAGACTCCGGTACGTCCGGCGATGGCGGCCTGCCCGAATTGACCCCGCACCAGCAAACTGCTATGGAACAGATCCGCGGGGCATTTGCCACGAAAGACGCAGTGTTGTTGCACGGGGTCACATCAAGCGGGAAAACCGAAATCTACATCAGGCTGATCGAAGAACAAATCCGCCAGGGCCGGCAGGTATTGTACCTGTTGCCGGGGATAGCGCTCACAGCGCAAATCATCGACCGGCTGAAAATCGTATTCGGCAACAAAGTCGGTATCTATCATTCCAAATTTCCCGATGCCGAGCGGGTGGAGGTGTGGAACAATGTCGGCAAGCCCGGCGGTTACAGCGTTGTGCTGGGTGTCCGTTCAAGTATTTTCCTGCCTTTTGCGAACCTCGGACTGGTGATTGTTGACGAAGAACATGAAAATACGTACAAACAGTACGATCCGGCGCCACGTTACCATGCCCGCGATACAGCCATCATGCTGGCTTCCATGTATGGCGCCAAAACCCTGCTGGGAACAGCCACTCCTGCTATCGAGAGTTATTACAACGCACGGGAAGGCAAGTATGGCCTGGTGGAGTTGCAGCAACGCTATGCCGGCATGGACCTGCCGGATGTACAGATTGCCGATACCACGCTTGGGCGGAAACGCGAAAAGATGCAGATGCACTTCCATCCCGACCTGTTAACGGCCATTGACGAAACATTGAAGGCTGGAAAGCAGGCCATCCTGTTCCAGAACCGGCGAGGGTTCGCTCCTTACGTGCAATGCCGCGTGTGTGAATATATCCCGCGTTGCGAGCGTTGCGACGTAAGCCTCACCTATCACAGGTTCTCCGACCGCCTGCTGTGCCACTATTGCGGCTACAGCGCCGAGAATATACATCAATGCCCGGCTTGCGGCAGTTTGGACATCAGTACCGTAGGGTTCGGCACCGAAAGGATAGAGGATGAGTTGAAGCTATTCTTTCCCCACGCACATATTGCCCGGCTGGACCTCGACACATCGCGCACCCGCAACAGCTACGAAAAGATCATTGCCGCTTTCGAGGAAGGGAAAACGGACATACTGGTGGGCACGCAAATGGTCACCAAAGGGTTGAATTTCGAAAATGTACGCTTGGCAGGGGTTCTGAATGCCGACAATATGCTCAACTTTCCCGATTTCCGGGCAGACGAGCGCAGCTACCAGTTGATGACGCAAGTGAGCGGACGAGCCGGGCGTGCCGGTGAACGCGGACAGGTAATTATCCAGGCATCCAGCCCGCAACACCCGATACTGCAATACGTTATCGCCAACGATTACGCCGGTATGTACGCTTCGCAACTTGCCGAACGCGAAAAATACAAATACCCGCCGTTCTACAGGTTGATTCGCCTGACGTTGAAACACAAGAATAAGGATGTGCTCCACCTGGCGTCCGGGGAATTGGCCGAGTACCTGGTGAAAATCTTCGGACGGCGTGTGCTGGGACCCGAAACGCCTCTTATCTCGCGCGTACAAACCTATTACCTCGAAAATATCCTGTTGAAAATCGAAAAACATGCATCGGTGCAAAAGGTAAAGGAGCTTTTAGCCGAAGCCATCAACAACATCCGGCAATTACCTGCTTACAAATCGTTGCAGGTAGTAGCAGACGTTGATCCGATGTAGAATCGAACGCGGTGACGTAAACTTAGTGAAGCGTTCTCATGAGTCGCAACAGGCAAGGAATCGTCAAGCCGTTCCCGTATCTTCCTGACTTCGACAATGCGTCACCCACAAACAGGTTAACCTTGTGAGAATCGAATATTTCTATACAACTGAAAAGAAAAACGTTAAATATTCAATTCTCAAAGGCTCAAAATACACTGCGTCACCCGAGTGTCGAAGTCAGGAGGCAAGGAATCGTCAAGCCGTTCCCGTATCTTTTTGCGGTAGCAAAAGAAAGAAGAGGAGCTTACGGATAAACCATAAGCTCCTCTTTTGTCGTGAATTTTATCGATGGAGATTGCTTTCAAGGATTATTTGACAGACTGGAGCATTTCGATGGTATTGAGGGCGCTTGTGCAGGTAGAACTTCCCGAAAAAGGATTGTATACAACAAAACAGGTATTGTTAACGGCTTTTACCACAACTTCCGTATCATTACCCCTCCATACCGGCAGGTCGTTATTTCCTGCAGCCTGGTATCGGTTGTAACATTCGCTCATAAAGCTGTCCAGTTCCGAAGAAGCGTCTGTTGACAATTTTACAACGGCTGTTACCAGTTTCCGGGTTTCGTCAAATTGGTATGCCACTTGTTGCACCGGGTTTTCAATGCCCTGGTATATCAACATGGTTGCTGTTTCATATACGATTGCTTTGTCGGTTTCTTTTAGCTTTATAGCCGCTTTGGTTGTTTTAAAATCAAGCACCGGCTCAGTATACAGTGCATTGTTGGGCTTTACATTGACAATGCAGGTGGTTGAAAACCGGGTATCGGCTGTAGCCACTTGGATGGTACAGGTACCCACATGGTTGCAGACAACTGTACCCTGCTCGGTGACGGATGCCACAAACTGGTTATTTGTCTTGAAACGGTAAGCGGGTACCATGGCGTTGGCAGGTGTATGCGATACTTCCAGTACGATGCTGTTGCCTACATATGCATCTACGCTTTGAATCATTTCGATCGAAGCTAACCTCGACTCGCTTTCGCAAGCTACCACACTTACGATAATTAACATGATGAACAGAACCTTTTTCATGACCGTATATTTTATATTTTATTTTTACTGATCTATTTTTACCTGTTATGCTGTGATGCGATAACACATCGTTATACGGCACATAAAACCTTAGAGTTTGCATGTTAAGCTCTGTTTTGATGTGTTGACGGATATTTTCCATGAACGGATAAAATTTGATGACGAAAAAGATACTGCGATTTTGTAAAAGGGAAGAGATGGACTGCCGGGCAATAACATTTCTAACAGTGTCAACGGATTGCGGGCGGCTAAAGGCGCTCATTATAAGCCAATAACTAGATATAATTCGGATGTTCCGGCGACGAAGCCAGGGGATGTTTTTGTGCGTTTGATGCCGGAAGGCATGGGAAAACTGTTAAACGAACCGCGCACGGTTATATTTGATAAAATTTTGACCGTTCTGTGACAGTCAAAGACCCTTTGACCGAGGGGGCAAAGACCTTTTGACCGAGGGGGCAAAGACCTTTTGACCGAAGGGGCAAAGACCTTTTGACCGGGAAGGTTACCCTGTCAGCGGTCTTGACCCTGACAGCGGTGGTAGAACTTCTGCTCTATTGATATGAATAGAAAAAGACGTGCACCGCATTTTTCAGCATGACGCCTTGTGCCTTTAGGTATCTTTTACCATCTTGCATGTCTTACTCTTTTGCGACCTGTCTTTCCACAAACTTGTATCCTACGCCTTTAAGGGTCTTGATGTGTTTATCGCCGATCTTTTCGCGCAGTTTCCGTATATGAACGTCGATAGTACGGTCGCCGACAACAATATCGTCGCCCCACACGAGATTGAATATTTCCTCGCGGCCAAATACCTTTTCGGGCCTGGACATCAGCAAGGCCAGTAATTCAAATTCCTTTTTGGGTAAGGTCAGTTCTTCTCCCTTCTTGATCACCACAAACCGCTCCTTATCAATAACCAGGTCGGCGCTGGCGCTTGTTGTGGCTTTAACCGCACCCTTGTCCTGATCCGATTTGTCATACCGCTTCAGCAGGGCTTTAATACGTGTTTGCAGTACTTTGGGTTTAATCGGTTTATTGATATAGTCATCGGCTCCGGCTTCGAAACCGGCAATCTGGGAATAATCTTCGGCCCTTGCTGTCAGGAAAGCGATAATACAGTTGTCTAACTGCGAATGGGTACGCATTTCCTCGCATGTTTCCACACCATCTTTTCCGGGCATCATTACATCCATCAGTATCAGATGCGGCAGTTCGGCTAATGCCGTCTCGATAGCCTCGTTGCCACCGGAAGCCGTAAATACCTCGTATCCTTCTTTCTTCAGGTTGTAGCTAAGGAATTCCAAGATGTCAGGCTCGTCATCTACCAGCAATATTTTATATTTATCATGTGCCATTTTGTCTGAAATAAGATTTCTCCAAAGGTACAATTGATAATTGAAAGTTGAAAATGGAAAAAGAGATTACGCTGAGGGTATACCGGTTTTTTAACCTTGGAGTTCGCAACCCGGAACTTGTAACTATTTCACTTTAAGCCTGTCAAACCCTTTCCCGTACACGCCCATCACATTTCCCATGGAAATGAATGCTTCGGGGTCGATTTCCTTAATGGCTTTGAAAACATCGGTTACTTCGTACTTACGGACAATCACCATGATCATCTTGGTGGGTTTACGGGTATACCAGCCTTGAGCATCCACCAGTGTCAATCCCCGCTTGACATTCGAGAAGATGTTGTTGGCCACCTCCTCGTACTTGTCCGAAAAGATAAACAGTTGATACGACTGTTTGGAACCGGCCAGGACAAAATCTACCACACAGCTGGCGATCACCATCACGCAATAACCGTAGATCATCCGTTCCAGCGAATGGAAAATGAAGAACGACGAGGAGATCACCACCACGTCGACCATCATGATCACGCGCCCCGGACTGATGTTGCGCTGACTGGTAATCATCATCGCAATCAGGTCGGTGCCGCCGGCGCTCCCTCCCTGCGTGAATACAATACCGGTACCGATGCCCGAAAGGATGGCTCCTACAATGGTCGCCAGCATGGTGTCGCTCACCACGGGATCAGGGAAAACTTCTTGAAACAGGGCCAATAGCAACGAAAACACCACAACGCCGTACACCGACTTAAGCCCGAAGTTTACATTGACAATCGTCATGGACACAAGGATCAAAACAGCGTTGACCAGCAGATAGGTAACACCGGCAGGGAACTTGGCGGCAAAGTAGATGATGGCAGCAATACCGCTTACCCCGCCACCCGTGACATTGCTGGGAATCAGGAATGCGCCCCAGCCAAAGGCCGTACACAATAAACCAAAAGTAATGATAGCATGTGAACGAAGGACGGACGCGACTTTCGACTTTTTCTTTTCCATTTGAATATCCGAATAAATATTTTGATTTTTCGAGGTGCAAAAGAAAGTAAGAATTTGTCATTCCGCAATGACTTTCCTGCAATAAAATGAAATAAAAAAGCCGCCCCTCGCGGAACGGCTTTTTATAACCGAAAGCTTTATTCAATCATTGATATTCAATCATCAATGATCAATATTTGATTACTTTTCTTCTTTGGCTTTGCCCGGAACAGCAACGGCGTATTGTTTCATATCCATGTTCTTGAGCTCCAAATTTTCCGGCATCAGGTTCAAATCCGAGGCCATCATTTGATCCCAGGTTACTTCGGCGCCGGTGTATGCCGAAATACGGCCCATCACTGCGGTTAATGTCGAAATGGCTGTTTCTTCAGCCTGACTGACAGGTTTCTTGTCACGGATATGGTTTATCCAGTTTACATGTTCCAATACATAAGGATTGGTTTGCTGGAAATCGGCGTTTTCCTTTTCCTTATCATATTTCCACAGCTCGTTTCCTTTCAAGTCCTTGATGATATAGTCATCCTGGCTTGTCCACGATCCTTTGCTGCCCTGTATGAATTCAGAAACATTGTTTTTACAGCCGTCGATCTGGCGACACATGCTATGCATGTGAATACCGCCTTCGTAAGTATAGTCAACACTGAACATATCGTATTGGTCGCCTGTCAGTCGGCGCTGGCGGGCGCCGAAAGCAACGGCATTTACCGGCTTCAAGCCTGTAAACCAGTTGAACACATCGATATTGTGAACGTGTTGTTCCACGATATGGTCACCCGACAGCCAAGTCCAGTTTACCCAGTCGCGGATCATCCATTCCACATCCGTCCAGTTTTTTTCTTTCGTACGGTACCACAGCATCGACTGGTTCCAGTATACCTGGCCGCCAACAATATCACCGATCAAACCGCTTTGAATTTGTTTATAGCTCTCGATATAACCTCTCTGGTGATGCCGCTGCGTTCCTGTAATCACACACAATCCCTGCGATATGGCCTTCTTCGAAGTGGCAATCACCGAACGTGCACCTATCGGGTCCACGCAAAGCGGTTTTTCCAGAAATACATGCTTTCCGGCATCTACAGCCGCCTTGAAATGAATCGGGCGAAAAGCAGGGGGAGTAGCAATAATCAATACATCCACACCAGCCGCAATTACTTTTTCGTAATTGTCGAATCCGGTGAAACACATATCGTCAGAAATTTCCTGGTTGAATTTTTCTTTTAATACTTTGCGACACTCTTCAACCCTATCCTGGAAAACATCACCCAAAGCAACTACTGATACATTGGAAGCAGCATTTAAAAAGTCTTGTGCTGCACCTCTGCCACGGCCGCCACAACCGATCACGCCTGCTTTTAGCGGCGCACCGTCTTTAGCTTTATCCGGCAGTATTCCTTGCGGAATATTCCATTCGGCTTCGGGTTTCAGCGGAACCAATGCCGGTTCCTTGCTACCGCCGCATGATGTAAGCACTGCGCCTGCACCCAATGTACCTGCAGCGCCCATTACCGCTGCACTTGAAAGAAAATCTCTCCTGTTTATTGAATT
>JAISDP010000203.1 GCA_031264715.1 Bacteroidales bacterium | reverse complement strand
GAGGTTTCACATGATGAATCACCTGCGGAGATTTGCCACTATATTTTGGAATTAGCGCTATATATTTCTTGCTGAGTAAATAAAAATTTTTACTTTTGCGAGATGTGATTGTGCGCAATTTTCGGACACATGAAAGCCATGAATCCGTAATCGGCCTATTTGCAGGCAGGGGGGCGCGCCTTTACGACCGCTGTAAGGATTATTTCAATATCTCATAGCCATGAACAGACGACACTTTCTCAATTTGGGCGTTGCCGGAGGCGCATTATCCGTTTTACCGACATTTGCGGCATGTACTTCATCGAATCCTTCGACGGAGTCAAGGTCAAAGGAATTGTCGGTCGACTTGGTGATTGCAGGCGGCGGACTGGGTGGTTGCGCGTCTGCTTTGGGCGCTTTGCGCAACGGATTGACCGTTATCCTTACCGAAGAAACCGACTGGATTGGCGGGCAGATTACCACGCAAGGCGTTCCGCCCGACGAGCATCCGTGGATTGAAACGCACGGGGCGACCAAACTATATCTCAATTTCCGCAACCGCGTGCGCGAATATTATCTACGTAATTATCCGCTCACCGACGAGGCGCGCGCCTGGCAGTATCTAAACCCGGGCAACGGTTCCGTTTCGCGCCTGTGTCATGAGCCGCGGGTAGCTTTGGCCGTGCTGTACGAAATGCTGAACCCGTACATCAGTTCGGGCAAATTGACGCTTCTGACGGAATATAAACCCGTTGGCGCCGATGTGACGGGCGATAAAGTCCGCGCATTGAAACTGGCACATGTCCGCAACAGGGACGAAATAGTATTGACGGCGCCCTATTTCGTAGACGCTACCGAGTTGGGCGATTTGTTGCCATTGACGGGGACCGAATTCCGGACGGGAACCGAATCGCGGAACGAGACAAAAGAACTGCATGCTCCCGAAAAGGCCGATCCCTTGAATCAGCAAGCATTTACGGTTTGCTTTGCATTGGATTACGAAAAGGGAGCGAATTACATCATCGACAAGCCTGCGGAATATGATTTCTGGCACGATTATGTACCTGCACTCACACCCGCATGGTCGGGGCGTTTGCTCGACCTTACGTACTGCACGCCGAAAACGCTGGTTCCAAATACCCTGGCGTTTCATCCCGAGGGCATGACTGAGGGAGACGTCCTCAACCTGTGGAATTACCGCCGCATCATCAGCAAAAACAATTTTAAGCCGGGTACATACGTCGGCGACATTTCCATCATCAACTGGCCGCAGAATGATTACCTTTTGGGAAATCTCGACCGATCCGAACAGGAATTTAACCGGCATGTTGCGCGTGCAAAACAACTGAATCTGTCACTGTTGTACTGGCTGCAAACCGAAGCGCCCCGTCCCGACGGCGGACAAGGATGGCCGGGGTTGCGACTGCGCGGCGATATCATGGGCACCGGCGACGGCATGGCCAAATATCCATACATCCGCGAAGCCCGCAGGATAAAAGCGCTGTTCACGATTCTGGAAGAACATGTAGGCGCGGAAAACCGTATGCAGGTATCAGGAAAAAATACGGCCGCCGAGTTTCCCGACAGTGTCGGCGTGGGGTATTACCACATCGACTTGCATCCGAGTACCGGAGGCAATAATTACATCGACTTTCCATCGTTGCCGTATCAAATTCCTTTGGGCGCACTAATTCCGCAACGCATGGAAAACCTGTTGCCCGCCAACAAAAACATTGGCGCCACACACATCACCAACGGCTGTTATCGCGAGCATCCCACCGAATGGAACATCGGCGAAGCAGCAGGCATGCTGACGAGTTTTGCATTGCAGCGAAAGACAACGCCGCGCGCTGTCCGCGAAAAAGCAGATTTGTTGACCGATTTTCAAAGGATGATTCAAGTGCAAGGTGTCGAAATCCGTTGGCCCGGATGATATTACGTCGCGCCCGTATGCAGAATGATAAATTTCAATTTCATTGTAACTTCCTCTGTGATCCTCTGAAAGCAACCACAGAGCCCAAAAAAGCAAACCTCATTTTCAATAATCTTAAAAACACAATACAATGCATTCATCAAGAAGAAATTTTATGAAAAGCGCAGCCGTTGCGGCTGCCGGGCTTACTATCGTTCCGAACCATGTGATGGGAAGCCGATTGGGACATACCGCGCCGAGCGATAAGCTAAATATTGCGGGAATCGGTGTCGGCGGAATGGGACGCCGCAACCTGGCCAACATGAAGACCGAAAATATCGTGACATTGTGCGATGTGGATTGGTCATACGCAGCAAAGACGTTCAGCGACTATCCCGCCGCCAAGCGATACAAGGATTGGCGCAAGATGTTCGACGAAATGGGCAAATCCATCGATGCCGTCATGGTGGCCACGCCCGATCATACACATGCCGGGGTAACGGCGCATGCCATCACCTTGGGGAAGCATGCTTACACGCAAAAACCGTTGACGCACTCGGTATACGAATCGCGCTTATTAACCAATTTAGCGAAAAAGTACAAGGTGGCCACGCAAATGGGCAATCAGGGAAATTCATTCGACTGGTGCCGTACCGTCAGCGAATGGATTTGGGCGGGGGCTATCGGCGAAGTGACCGAAGTACACGCCTGGACCGACCGTCCGATATGGCCGCAGGGGTTACAAAAGCCCAAAGAGCAAATGTCCGTTCCGGCTACGTTGGATTGGGATTTGTTTATCGGTCCTGCAGCCAAACATCCGTACCACTCCGTGTATACGCCGTGGAACTGGCGTGGATGGTGGGATTTCGGTACAGGAGCATTGGGCGACATGGCTTGTCATATTATGGATCCGGTATTTTGGGCGTTGGATTTGAAATATCCCACGAAAGTGATCGGAAGCTCCACACTGTGCAATATCTACTCCCCACCACATGCACAAATCGTAACCTATACTTTCCCTGAACGTAAAGCCAGGGGAAAAGTAAAGATGCCCGGAGTGAAGGTATACTGGTACGACGGAGGATTACTCCCGTCGCGTCCCGAAGAATTAGCCGACGGTGAGATGATGGGTGACGAGAATGGCGGCATCATTTTTATCGGTACCAAAGGAAAGATCATGACCGGATGCTACGGCATGAACCCGACGTTGTTGCCGATTTCGAAAATGAAGGGTTTCAAGCAACCTTCGCCAAGTATTCCGCGCGTACCCGGCGGTAACGGAAATATTTGGGACACCGATGCACACGAGCAGGATTGGATCAGGGCGTGCAAGGAGCCGGCATCATCGCGCAAGGAATCATCGTCGCATTTCGGGTTTTCGGGCCCGTTCAACGAAACAGTAGTGATGGGCGTGCTGGCTGTTCGCTTACAGGGTTTACAACGCGAATTGCAGTGGGACGGCGAAAACATGAAGTTCACCAATATCTCGCCGACCGATAAGATCAGGATCGTTACCGTAGACGATTTTAAAGTAATTGACGGCGATCCGAGATTCGATCGTAAATTTGCAGATTTCAATGCTTCGGAGATGGCTGTTGAATGGATCAGGCATACGTATCAAAACGGATTCGAGTTGCCGCCGATGCCTGCGTAGTCAGCCGATATAACAAGTCAAATAATTCAAAATTCAAATAATTTAAATATAAATTTTATTATGAAAGCCATTCAAATAACATTCATTCTTTGCGTTTGCGGCCTTTTGTCCGCAACAGCGCAGAAAGTTTCTTATCCATGGAAACTCGGTGTGCAAACTTATACCTTCCACAAGTTTACCTTTGTGGAGACATTGGATAAGCTGCAAACATTGGGGTTGCGCTACGCGGAGGCATATTACGGCCAATCGTTGGGCAAAGATTTCGGCGACCAAAAAATGGATTATAAGATGGATAAAGCCATCCGGGAAAAAGTTTTGAAAGTTGCCAAAGCCAGGAACGTGAAAATCATTGCCAGCGGAGTAGTGATCTGCGACAACGAGCAGGAATGGGAGCAATTGTTCCGGTTTGCTAAAGACATGGGCATTTCCATCATCACTTGCGAACCAAAACATGAACATCTGGATTACGTTGAAAAATTGGCCGACCAATACAAAATTGACGTGGCCATCCACAATCATCCGAAACCTTCGAATTACTGGAGTCCCGACCTGGTACTGAAAGCCCTTGAAGGTCGTAGCCCGCGTATGGGTGTATGCGCCGACGCGGGGCATTGGAAGCGCGAAGGCATCGATCCCGTGAAAGCATTGGAACAAATCGGCAGCCGGTTGAAATCTTTGCACTTCAAAGATATCAAAGCGCCCGAAGCCGGCGAAGCGGAACAGCACGACGTGATCTGGGGAACCGGTGTTTGCGACGTCCCGGCCATGCTCCGGGTACTTAAAGACATTAAGTTTAAAGGATTGATGTCGATCGAATACGAATATAACTGGGATGATTCCGTACCCGACATCAAAAAGTGCATCGAGATGATGGATCGTAGCCTGTAATCCGAATTCATCATTCGTCGTATGGAAATCTCTTTCGTACGTTATTTTCCTCTCCGTCATCGCCGCGTTGGGAGGATTTCTGCTTGATTACGACCTTTCGGCAAGGCAGTCTACACGAACGAGTCGGCGTCCCATCCGAGTTTCACCAGTTCGATTTTGGACGGATCGGCCGTACCGAGATGATACTTTGTATCGGCCAGTGCGATGTGTTTTGCCGGAGGGTTGAGCGGTGTGTATTCCTTGAAATATTCGGTACGTTTGGCTTCGATGATGCGCAGGCCGATGGAATCGACCGCTACGGGATCGAAACCCATCAGCAGTCCGCTGTATTTCCAGATGTATTCCTCGGAGAACTGCGAGGGCGCCAGATGGTGGAATTGCGGGGTAAACATCGCCAGTATATGCAGGCGGCTTTTCCCCTTCACTTCGGGGAGATCGAACAGGGTGGCGAGGCTGGCGCACGAATCGGGATGATACGACGACGGCGCGGGCGAGAACATGATGTAGTTTTTCATCAGCGTACCCACTCCCGACCAGGCATGTGTCCGCATCGGACGGATGTTGATCAGCGCCGTAGACTTTTGAAATACAGGATCGGAAAGCACGCCACGGTCGCCGATGCTGATATTGTCCTGTGCTACGCCGGCGGCAAGCACACGCTCCTTAACGATTTCTTCCAGGATGACCGGGGTTGGCAGCTTGTTCCAGTTGTTGGTTTTGATCCCCAGGATATCCGTTGGCTTTACAATGGTTTTCCATGCAGCGGCGGCATCTTTCTCTCCGGTAAGCGTACAGATGGCCTGGTCTAACATTTGCCGGGCGACGTCAGGGTCGGGACTGTCGCCTTTGGCAAAAAGCTGCTGGTGACGTACCAGTACAACTTTCGTTTTGGCCTGTTGCGCATTGGCCCAGACTTTGACGGGACTGTTCAGCAAAACTGCGCTCCCGGCAGCCGCAACAGCTGTCTTCTTCAATAAATCGCGACGAGTGATCGTTTTCATGGTATGAATGATGTTTTTGATGATTTACATTTTAGTTTTTGCAGCCCGGTATAATTGTTCCGTAGCCTCGCGGGAACTGCCGTTAAAGATAGCGCCCAGTTGATGATCTTTTGTCCATACGGTGAACCAGCTTTTATCTTCCAGTTGTATCGCCGTACCCGGTTCGACAGCGGGAGCAAACTCTCCTTTCAGTTTTTTGCAGGCCTTTGCAGCCGCCTCCTTGCCGGGATATTCCACCAGCAGCAGGTACATGCGTTTTTCGGGTGTGCCGTACTTAGCCAGCACTGCATCGGTCGTTGCATCAATATCCGGAAGATTGTAATCGGCAATGAAATAATAAGCATTGAGCCAGATGTAGTGATGGAAATAGAGATACCCGGCAACGGCCAAACCTTCGGAAGGCAGGGAAGCAATCACGCCGGGTATTTCGCCTTTGCCGGAAATAGCCTTGTCGATCAGCGAAGCCAGTTGTTTGACAGCTTCCTCGCTCTGCGGCGTAGCCTTGACGGTGGATATGATCACGAAATAGCGATCTTTCCAGAACATCACGGCATCGCGATGCGTGATGGAACCCTGCCCGTAGGTATACTCTTCCCTGTCGCGCGTTTGCGTGTAGATGCCGAATGCATTTTTCGCCTCCGTCATTTCGTATACATCCGCAGTTACATCCGGCTGATCGTCGGCAACATAGCGACAGCCTTTCATCCCGGTCAAGCCGTACGAAAGGTACATCTCAGCGCCGCCGTTGATATAGTCGAAAAGATTATCGGCATGGTAAGCCACGCGCTCGGCAAGCCTGTACGTCCGGATTTCCTCCGGAAGGCGGTCAACCGGGTTTTGCGCCGTTACAGTGATGACAGGATACAACATAAAAAACAGAAAGAAAATGTTCCTCATGACTCAATCAATAATGTCACCACAAATGTAATGCTTTTTTGATTCATTCTTTTTGGTTCGTACTTTTTTTATCATCTCCTGTCAGGGTCAAGACTGCTGACAGTGATCCGGAAGCCGGTGAAACATGCCCGGAAGTCATCGGCAAGTGTCTGGGACTGTTATTTCAACGTGCGAAAATGCACTCAAAAGTGCGCTTTCGCACGAATTGCATGAGGGACGGTTTCGATTAATTTTCTAACATACAACACAATACAAAAACGGCACGATTTTCGTCTGT
>JAISDP010000194.1 GCA_031264715.1 Bacteroidales bacterium | reverse complement strand
ACGGTTCAATATGTTGCGGATTTGTTGCTGCTTTGCATCCAATCCGTCATAAAACTGCTGTAGAAGAGGCCAATCGAAAACCATAATTATATTTATTTGGGAACAAATATAGCAAAGTTTTACCTTACGGTGAGATTACCTAAGTCAAGTTGTGTATTTTTTGATCAGAAATAACCCCTAATTACACCTGGCTTGAAAAATCATCATACCTTTGCAACATTAAATCCAAAATACTTTAAAACATACAAATCATGAAATGGTATTATCCCTTGTTATTGGTCGCTTTGGTTGTTGCGTGCACCGAATCGCGTCCCGGCACATACGCCGAAGCCGCTGATCCCGCTCCCGACACACTGGCCGATTGGAGCAAGGTTTCCAAACAATTGAACGTATCGTTCGGTAACATAGATACCCGTTATGCCAAATCGTCCATCCCCGCAATGGAAAAGACTACCGCATGGACCGGCAGCGGATGGCGCGGCGAACGTATTTCCGCACAGGTCGTATTGTGGTCGGCTGCGGATATTCATCAGGTGGAGTGTGAGTTTACACCTTTCCGCTCGGATGGGAGCATTTTGTATGCAGGCATCGCCCAGGCGCGTTTTGTCCGGTACGTGCTCACCGATATCTTCGAACCCGGCTGCGGACACCGAAAACCCGAGGATTTCCCGGCATCGCTGACGCCCGACATGCTCGATTCGCTCAACTGTTTCGATCTCGAAGCCAGAACCACACGCCCTGTATGGTTGACATTCGATATCCCTCCGGGCGCCAAACCGGGCGTTTACACCAGCACATTATCCATTCATGCCCGCAACCGGAAAGCGCAAAAGCTGGATATCACCCTCGAAGTGCTGCCGCAGACGCTCCCCGGTGCAAAGGACTGGGAGTTTCATTTGGATTTATGGCAGCATCCGTCGGCTGTAGCCCGGATCAACAAGGTAAAGCCCTGGTCGGAAGAACATTGGAAATTAATGGAAACCCCGATGAAAATGCTGGCAGATGCCGGGCAAAAGGTCATCACGGCTACCCTTAATAAAGACCCGTGGAACCACCAGTGTTATGATGCCTACGAAGATATGATCGTCTGGACAAAGAACGCCGACAGCATCTGGACGTATGACTATTCGGTATTCGACCGCTGGGTGGAATTCATGATGAACCTGGGCGTGAAGAAGCTGATCAACTGCTACTCGATGATCCCCTGGAACAATGAATTACATTACCTCGACGCAATCACGGGAAAATATGTCGACATCAGCGCCAAGCCAGGCTCAAAAGAGTTTGTTGATCTCTGGACGCCGTTCCTTACGGATTTCCGCAAGCACCTCGAAGAAAAAGGATGGTTGAAGATCGCCAACATCGCCATGGACGAACGTTCGCCACAGGATATGAAAGCCACGCTCGATCTGTTGCAGAAGGTTGCCCCGGAATTTGGCGTTGCGCTGGCCGACAATCACAAAAGCTACAAGCAGTACCCTTATCTGAAAGACATTTGCGTATCATTCGGCAGTACATTCGAGGAGTCCGATCTCGCTTACCGCAAGCAGCACGGGTTGATCAGCACCTGTTATGTATGCTGTTCGGACAGGTTTCCCAATGTATTTACTTTCTCCGACCCTGCCGAAGCGACCTTTATTGCCTGGTATGCCACTGCTGCCGGCCTGGATGGTTTCCTGCGGTGGGCATACAACTCATGGGTTGAAAATCCCGTCATCGATTCGCGCTTCCGCACATGGCCTGCCGGCGATACTTATATCATATACCCCGGCGACCGCAGTTCCATTCGTTTCGAACGCCTGCGCGAAGGCATACAGGACGTTGAGAAGATACGAATCCTGCGCGAACAGCTCATGCTTTCCTCCAAAGGCGATGCGCCTGACAAACTTGCAAAGCTGGACGAAGAACTTGCAAAATTCAATATCCCGGCCATACCGCCGGTACCTTGCCATGAAATGTTGCATCGGGGGAAAAAGGTACTGGAGGAAATAAGCCGGTAACAATGCCTCTCCGTCCTGTGGAGAGTCCTAATTTATCAAATTTATGCCTGTCACTTTAACTGCCGACGGTTCCAAAACCATTTTCTCCGAGCATTTTGGGGAACATTATCATTCCGCCTTTGGCGCTGCAAGCGAATCGAATCACGTATTCATTGATGCAGGGTATTTAGCTGTGTCGGTCAATCCCGTATCGGTACTCGAAATAGGGTTCGGTACAGGTCTCAACGCCTGGCTTACCTTGCAGCAGGCCGACAGATTACAAAAAGTAACCCGTTATGAGGCAATTGAGCTTTACCCTATAGACAACAACACTGCATCCGAACTCTCGGATGATGTTATTTTCCAAAGTTTGCACACTACCACCTGGGAACAGCCGGTTGGGATAACATCCTGTTTTGTACTGTACAAACGCAAAAGCGACCTGCTGCAAACCGCATTCACCTCCAGCTTTGATGTCGTGTATTTCGATGCTTTTTCGCCCGTGGTGCAACCCGGAATGTGGGGCCGCGATATTTTCGCCAACCTGTATGCAGCAATGAATCCGGGTGCAGTCCTGACCACTTATTGCGCCAAAGGAGACGTTCGCCGAACCATGCAAAGCGTGGGATTTGCCGTGGAACGCCTGCCGGGTCCTATTGGAAAACGGGAAATGTTACGTGCAAGAAAAATAAAAGATTCACACATAAGCTTACATAAAATATACGAATAGCAGAATCTAATGGAATACAAAATAGTATTCGCATCTATAATTTAATTCACAATAACATTTGATCAATTATTTTTCAAGGTCATCTCGGTCGTATGACATCTGTAGAGACGCGATGCATCGCGTCTCTACATTGCCTGCGGAAAACATCGAAACACGAAACTGCAAAAGAATGGGAGGTAATCTGTTAAAGATTCTTAAATTCAAAAAATCAAAATAAACCATTTGGATAGGACGCGGTCAGAAATGTAAAATCATTCAACTGAATTATCCGAACATGAACTTTATGATCAGGGCAATCCGTCTTTCTGTTTTTATTTTTTCCTGTGTACTGTGCCGGACCTTGTCGGCGCAAAATGTAACGACTTTTACTGTCAGAGGCGTACTTAACGACAGTATCGAGCGGCAACCGCTGGACGCCGCCAATGTGGTGATCATCAAAGCTCGCGACTCTGTGTATGTAGCGGGAAGCATGAGCGACGAAAAGGGAGTGTTTGAAATCGGGAAAGTCCCGGCAGGACAATACCAGCTAGTGATCAGCTACCTGGGCTACCACACGGTAGTGCAGCCTTTGTCGCTTTCGGGCACGCCGCGCACGGTTAATGTGGGCGGTATTAACCTGCAAAAGCAGGATTTGCAGATCGGTGAAGTAGTCGTATCGGCCAAGTTCAACCCGATCATTGTTAAAAAAGATACCATTGAGTTCAACACATCGGCTTATAAAGTACAGGAAAGCGCCGTAGTAGAGGATTTGCTCAAGAAACTGCCCGGTGTGGAAGTCGATCAGGACGGGACGGTGACAACAGGCGGACAGCAGGTCACCAAAGTATTTGTTGACGGCAAGCAGTTTTTCGGCGATGACCCGAAGGTAGCCCTGAAGAACCTGCCGGCAAATATCGTGGACAAGGTGCAGGTGGTCGATCGCAGGTCGGACCAGGCGCAGTTCACGGGTATTGAGGACGACGATACCGAAAAGGTAATTAACCTGACCCTGCGGCCCGGTAACCGCGACGGCACGTTCGGCCGCGCCATGGTCGGTTACGGCAACGAAGACCGCTACGATGCCAACGGTATCATCAGCTATTTCAACGGCGACACGCAATTAGCGGCTTTACTCTCATCCAACAATACGAATAACCTCAACTTTACCGATTTCATGGGCGATGTAATGAGCAGCATGGGCGGCAGCGGCCGTCGCATGGGTGGAGGAGGAGGCAGCGGTGGCGGAAACCGCGGAGGTAGTGGTGGAGGAAGCCGTGGCGGTGGCGGAACACGAAACCTCAGCATGGGCGGCATCAGTATGTCGGCCGGTGGAGGAGGCGTCAGCACATCCACATCGGGCGGAGCCAATGTCAACTACAAGTTTGGCGAAAAGCTGAAATTAGGCGCCAACTATTTCTTCAATGTAGTCGACCGCGAAACCTACCAGCTCAGCAACCGCGTTAATTTCCTTACAGATAGCTCCTTTAATTACAATCAGGAACAGTTGCAGGATCGTAAATCGCAAAATCACCGCATGAACTTCGAGCTGGATTATACCATCAATGAAAACAACTCGCTGCTGTTCCGACCGAACCTGAATATCGGCGCAGGCGCTACATCCAGCATTTATGATTATGAGACCCTGACTCCTTCGGGGCTTCTGCTTAATTCGGGGAATACCCTGTCAAATTCCGACAACAACTCCATGTCGACCTCCGGAACGCTGTTGTGGCGACACAAGTTCGCCAAAGAAGGACGCACCCTGTCGGTGAATTTCAATTACGGCTATTCGGACAATAAAGCTAATGGCGACAATCTCCAGAAAAATAACCTGTCCGATGCATCCGGCGCATGGGTGGCCAACACTGTGAACCAGGTATACACCAACGATAACCATGGCTATAATTACAGCGCCCGCGCATCGTATATCGAACCTGTGGGAAACAGCCGGTACCTGGAATTTTCGTATTCGTACAGCCGCAACAACACCGAATCGGAAAAACGAACGTTCGACTACAATGCGGTAACCGATGCATACGACATCCTTGATTCGGCCTATTCGAGCCGTTACAAAAATATTTATGTCAACCAGCAGGCTGATATCCGCTTCAACACACGCCGCGAAAAGTACAGTTATACGCTGGGCGCGGGCATACAGCCTTCGTCGCTCACCAGTATCACCTGGCCCAACGACCACCCCCTGAAGCAAAATGTGCTGAATTTTTCGCCCACAGCCAACATTACTTACGGCGTGTCGCGGCAAAACATGCTGCGGTTCGACTACCGGGGAACAACCCAACAGCCTTCCATACAGCAGTTGCAGCCGGTGGCCGACAATACCGACCCGCTTTACGAACAAAAGGGTAATCCCGACCTGAAACCGGCTTTCAGGCATTTCCTGATGGCGACATATAATAACTTCAACCCGGATAATTTCCGTACGTTCCTTACTTCGCTGTCGTTCAACACCACCAATAACAGCATTGTCAATTCGAGCGTATACGACGAAACGGGTAAGCAGATCGTGACGCCGGTGAATGTGAACGGCGTTTACAATGTCAATGCCAGCGTGATGATGAACCTGCCGATACCAAAAACCAAGCTGTCGTTCAGCAATACCCTGTCGGGAAACTACGGCAACAGCGTAAACTATTCGAACGGGCTGGAAAACAAGACAAAAAACGCCGGCGTCAACGAAATGCTGCGCCTCACCTACCGTAACGACTGGCTGGAGCTCGGCGGGTCGTACCGGCTAAGCTATAACCGCGCCAACTATTCGTTGCAGGACCAGGCAACTACCGATTATTTCAACCACCGCGCAGGCGGCGAACTGTTCCTCAACCTGCCGTGGAGCATTATCCTTACAAGCAGCATCAACTACAATTTTTACAGGGGCTACGGCGACGGCTACAACCGCGATATGACACTGTGGAATGCCGACGTCTCGAAGCAGGTATTCAAAAACAAGCGTGGAACCATCAAATTGAGCATCTACGATATCCTGAAAGAGAATAAGAACAATACGCGCACCACCACCGACAACTATGTGGAGGACGTGCGTTCGAACACATTGGGACAGTTTGTGATGCTTAGCTTCATGTACCGGTTCAATTCGTTTGGCGGCAGCCAGCAACAGGACAGGCCCCGCGATGGCATGCCCCGCAGATTCGACGGCAGTGGACCTCCCGGCGGATTCCCGGATGGCGGCGGTATGAGGCCCAATTAAATTAAACCTGATTTTAAATACAGATTAAAAAATATTTCCGTATGTTTGTAACTATTTATCTCCGTTGTCCGTATAATGGGTTTTAAAGCGGATTAAAAAGATCGAAATGAGTTGTGTTGTTGATAGAAAGAATGTTGGAAATATTGCCGAAAAATATTTAGCAGTGTCGGATATTCTTTTAAACACACACCATCCAATGATCCCACCCGCCCTCGTTTAGAAAAAGGCGCAAAGAAACAAATATTTTACATACCGCATACTGCCATGTTCCGTTTTTTTCGGGACATGGCATTTTTTATTCCCCGGCCTTCATACCCGGATGTTTTTGAATCAAAAACCAATAGCAAATACAGCATCATGTCGCAACCTTTCGAAAATTTATTACGGATAATATTCGGTAAATCACCGAATGACAGGCCTCTTGCAAAAAGACTTCACATTGTTTTGACGCAATGCCAGGGAGCTTTTTGTGTTGATACATATTTGCAATACATATAACTAACCAACTATGACACTGGATAATATTTGGGCAAAAATCCAACATGATGATACCACTGCTTTCGAGTTGCTGTATCATTTGCTTTACCCGGGCATGTGCCAATATGCTTCGCAATTACTTGGAGATCGGCAGGTTGCTGAAGAAGTAGTGCAGGATGTCTTTTTAAAGGTTTGGAACAAACGGGGAGACATTTTTTCAAGGGACGGATCGATAAAGAAGTATTTTTTCCGTTTGGTACACAACCAGTGCCTCGATGTGCTCAGAAAATACAGTACCCACAGGGAATCGCTCGTCCAGTTGCTCCCATCGGAAACCTGGGCAAAGATTTCTGAAAAATACGGTTTTGACGAATTTTTGATCGAAAAGCTGGAAGTTGAAGAAACTGTTGTAAAAATACGGAAAATTGTAGATCAGCTACCTGCCCAATGCCGGGAGATATTTATCAAAAGCCGTCTTGAGAATATGGGTAATAAAGAAATTGCCGCAGAAATGAATCTGTCCGAACATACCATCAAAACACAAATATACAGGGCTCTACAAAAAATAAAGGAACATTTTTACATTTTTCCGACTTTTTTTTTGAGATTCCTGTAATCAATCATTAAAACTATTTCGTTATTTATCATAGAGGCTTTATTTATCAATGGAAAACCATAAAACATATATTGATTCTTTAATTGCCGGTTTTTTTACCGGGTCATTGAGCGAAGACGGGATGGAAGCGCTGAATCGCTGGCTGGACGAAGATGTATCGCATCGCAAAGAGTTCAGCGAATTGCGTTCGTCTTGGATTATGGCCGGCCACGAAAGCGGCAAAAAAAGTTTTGATGCGCGGGCAGGGTGGTTCGCTGTTGAACAAAGTATAAAACCCGGAAAAGTAAAATGGCTTAAACGGTTTTCACCATTATGGTATGCCGCATCTCTTTTGCTTTGTTTTACATTAGGTTCTGTTGCATATGCAATTGCGCTGAGGCAGGAGCCTGTACAGCAAACGGTATTGACAACAGCCACCACAATCAGGGTTCCGCTTGGTGCAAAAAGCAATGTGACCCTGCCCGACGGCTCGCTGGTATGGTTGAACGCCGGTTCGGAAATCACTTATTCTCCGGGTTTTGGAATGGAAAGCCGTGATCTTCAATTGACCGGTGAAGCCTTTTTTGATGTAAAAAGCGATTCGACGAAACCGTTCAATGTTCACACTTCCGGCATAACGGTTAAAGCCCTGGGAACACGTTTCAATGTAAAGGCATATCCTGAAGACAATATGATAGCGACTACTTTGGAAGAAGGAACAGTGGATATAATGATACAAACTGCTTCCGGGGGGAAAACGCAATCAATAAAGCTGAAACCCAAAGAACAGCTGGTAATACAAAAGAATGTTAAAATACAAAAGGCTGCAACACCGGGTCATGCCGGTCATGCCCGGGAAAAAGTTCAAGAAGCAGTATTACAGGCGGCTTCTATCAACGATGTTATTATCAGGCCTAATGTCAAAACAGAGCTGTCAACTTCATGGAAAGACAGCAAATGGGTCATTAATGATGAACCGTTAGCCTTATTTGCCGAGAATCTGGAACGCAGGTACAACCTTCATATCGATTTTATTTCCGAGGAGTTAAAAGATTATAATTTTTCGGGAACATTTGAAAATGAGACAGTAGAACAAATTTTAACCGCCCTGTCATTAGCAGCGCCGGTTAACTATAAATTCAACAAGAACAATGTGGAGCTGAGTTTGAATCAGAAAGACAAGGATAAATTCATGAAAATACTCAAAAACCGTATCAAAACCTAAAAACATATGCCTATGAGATCGCCTTAAATTCCTGTAAATAAGGAAGGGAAACAGTAGCCGCTGCCTCCCTTCCGTGAAAAATGTTAAATCCTAAGTAAATATATAATTTAACCGTGTAAAGATATGAAAATTTTTAATCTAATGGGCGAAGTGTGCCTAAAAGTGTTCAAATCAAAATTCCTGTTTATCATGAAGTTGACTTTATTTTTATCTTTTATATTGTCATTCAGCTTGTTGGCAACAACCTATTCGCAAAATGCGAAAATGAACCTTGATGTAAAAACCGGAACCATCAAATCAGTATTGAAACTGATTGAGGAACAGTCCAATTTCCGGTTTTTCTACAACAGTGATTTGGTTGACCTGGATAAGGTTGTTACCGGATCTTTCAGCAATAAAAATATCGACGAAATTCTCCAATCCGTATTGTCCGGTACGTCTGTAGGATACAGGGTTTTGGAGAATAATTTCGTGGTATTGTCTTCAGCCGAAATGCTGCAACAAATCACCATCACCGGAACTGTCAGGGATGAGGCCGGCGAACCCATGCCGGGAGTAAATGTGATGGTAAAAGGCACTCTTACCGGCGTTGTAAGCGACAGTAACGGAAAATTCAGCATCAATGTTCCTAATAAAGATGCCGTACTTTCGTTTTCGTTTGTTGGATACGTTAGCCGGGAAATACCCGTAGGAAACCAGGTTCAAATTGATGTCGCCATGAATGAAGATACCCGCCAGATAGAAGAAGTGGTTGTGGTGGG
>JAISDP010000156.1 GCA_031264715.1 Bacteroidales bacterium | reverse complement strand
GATCGACGCAACATTTACATGTTATTGATTTTTCATCCCTAAAAGCCATGCCGTTGTCACTCGATTTGAATTTCACAGCCATAGATTTCGAAACCGCAGACGAACTGATCCCCTGCGAGTTGGGTGTTTGCGTGGTACATGGCGGCGTAATTGCCGAAAGACGCTCGTGGCTCATCAAGCCCATCTGTTATCCTTACATGAACTTCTGGAACGAGAATATACACGGCATCGGTACGCGCGACCTGGCCGACGCCCCATATTTTGACGCTGTGTGGCCGGAGATCAGGCCCTACTTGGAGGATCGCCTGCTGGTGGCGCACAATGCAAAGTTCGACATTTCCGTGTTGTACAAAGCCTTGAATCATTACCGGATTGTACCGCCGCCGGCCGATTACCTGTGCAGCGTGCGGATGGCGCGCCGGATATGGCCCGAGATGGAAAGCCACCGGCTGAGCGTGCTGTGCCAACGTTTCGGTATCACTTTCCGCCACCATCGCGCCGGCGACGATGCCGAAGCCTGTGCCCGAATCATGTTGCACATCGCCAACGATACGCAAAAGAGGAAGACAGCATCGACTCTGCAGTTAAGTTTAGATCTTTTCCGCCCCGCCGGCATGTCCATCAAGGAAATAGCCCGCGAACTGAAAATAAAACCGCAAAAACTCTCTTCCCTGAATACTTCGCGACTTGACCCTGACAGTGGCGAACTTCATCCTTTGCGATTCCAACCCTGTCAGCAATGAAAAACCGCTCTCACCTCCATAATAAATATCCAGACTACTCCTCCCGACTTTGACGGTTTGATTTTACAGACGCATGATTATCAAGTAAGTGTGTTTTCATGAGGGTATTACACTTGTGCCTAATTTCAATTAGAATAATTCTTTCGGATTAATCTTCAAAAATTCCTCACACGGAATCCCGCCGGTACCGACCAGTAGCATTTTATTGGGATGAAATCTCTCATTAAATATCCCCATCCCTGCATTATCCGCACTGGCTCCACTTTTCACTTCCAACCCCATTACATTATCTCCCCTTTCAAGTATAAAGTCTACCTCATTATTGCCCTCTCGCCAGTAATAGAGATTATACCTTTCGGAAACCGAGTGATTAAGTAAATGGGCACCTACAGACGATTCCACCAGTCTGCCCCATAGCTTTGGATTTACAATAGCAGACGAATAGGTTTCATTGTCTTGTGAGGTTAGAAGTGCATTATTATATACCTGAAACTTTGGACTGGATGATCGTTGACGGATTACACTTTCGGCATATTTTTCTAATCCCCCTAATAAACCACAATCAGATAACAATTTAAGGTAGTTCGCCAAAGTAGTTGTATTACCGGCATCCTGTAGCTGACCGATCATTTTAGTGTATGATAGAATCTGCCCTGAATACAAGCAGCCGAGTTCAAACAGTCTTTTCAGCAATGCGGGCTTATCCACGCGGGTTAGCATCAAAATATCTTTGGAAATACTGGTCTCTATAAGTGAATCTTTTATGTAGTTTTTCCAACGCTCTTCATCATTAATCAATGACGCAGAACCTGGATATCCTCCAAAATAAATATACTGTTCGATTGACCAACCAAAAGCAGTTTCCATTTCAGCAAAAAACCAGTGCCCAAGATAGAGCGTTTCGAAACGTCCAGCCAGCGATTCGGTTAAACCTTTCTGAATAAGGAGGCGAGATGAACCTAGCAGAATAACCTTGATATTAACTTCCTCATGGGTATCCTTATCCCATTGCTGTTTTACGACTTCGCTCCAGTTATCAATCTTTTGTATCTCATCAATCACAAGAAGATATTCCGAAGCGCCGGAGGCTTTCATTTTCAACCTGGCCGTTTCCCAGGCTTGCATCAGCCATGCCGAATTAGTTGCTGCAATAGCATCAGCTGACTCATATACATATGAGATGGATAACCGAGACAACAATTGGTTTACCATAGTAGTTTTACCCACCTGGCGAGGGCCAAGGATTACCTGAATGAACTTTCGTGGCTCTTCTATTCTTGATTTAACCTGTTTTAAATAAGGACGTTCGTACATCTTGAAATAATTTACTCAATACTGCAAGCAAATTTACTCAAAATTTTCAGATCACCAGAATAAACTGTATTTTGGATTTTTTATCAGATTCTCCTCCCCTGATTTACTCGTCTTATCCGAAATAGGCACAGACACAATGAGACGACCACTAAACAATGAATTCTATCTTACTGACAAAGAATTATCAGTGAGATTAAAGGTAAGCAAACGAACTTTACAAGAGTGGTGATATAGAGGTCAATCTATGATGCGAAGCGTAAACTATCCGATAATGCTCCGGAATTGTCCATATGCTTTATCCCATTCGGCAACATCCTGTGGCAGATATGTTTCTGTTTCCACGGAATTGCGTACCACCTTGCGAATATCGGCTAATGAATCAAGGTAGCCCAAGGCCATTGCCTGCACCAGCAAATTACCCATGGCTGTTCCTTCGGCAGGACCTGCTACTACCGGCATACCGATAGCATTGGCTGTGAGTTGGCACAAGTATACATTCCTGGAGCCGCCGCCAATTACATGCAGCTTTTCAATGGGGTGTGGCGACACGCGTTTGAGCAGTTCTATCGTATACCAATATTTCATGGCAAGGCTTTCGAAGATACAGCGGACGATTTGCCCGGTGGTTTCGGGAACTTTTTGTCCCGTACGGCTGCAATAATTACAGATGGCTTTTACCATGCTTTCCGGGTTCATGAAATCAGGAGCATCGGGATCTACAAAACACAGGAAGGGTTTTTCGGCTTTGGCCATATCCACCAACTGCTCGTATGAATGGTTTTCCCGTTCCCATTCCTTGCGGCATTGCTCCAGTAGCCACAAGCCTGTAATATTTTTTAGAAAACGGAATGTTCCTTCGATGCCGCCTTCGTTGGTAAAATTCATTGCTTCTGTTTCTTTGTCGATCAACGGCTTACGTGTTTCAATCCCCATCAACGACCAGGTACCCGAACTGAGGTAAGCCCAGTTTTCGCCCTCGGCTGGTACGGCAGCAATAGCCGAAGCCGTATCGTGCGCGCCAACAGCAACCACGGGTATTTTGCCGATACCGGTTTCCTTTGCGATACCGTCGGTGAGCGGTCCCACCACAGTGCCCGGCAGCACAATTTCCTGCATCAGCGAAACAGGCGACCCGAAAGCATCGAAAAGCTCCCTGGCCCAGTTCATTGTTTTGGGATTCAGCATTTGCGAGGTAGAGGCAATGGTAAACTCGGCTTTCTTCACGCCAGTAAATAAATAGTTCAGCAAGTCGGGCAGGAACAGCAAATCCCGGGCTGCTTCGAGCAATGACGAGCTGTTGCGTTTCATGGTAAACAACTGGAACAGGCTATTGAACTGCATGAACTGTATACCCGTGAGGTCGTATACCTTCTCGCGCGGTACTAACTTGAAATATTCGTCCATCATACCATTGGTGTGCGGATCGCGATAGGCGTAAGGTTCGCCCAGCAGCGAGCCGTCCTTTGCAAGTAAACCGAAATCGACGCCCCATGTGTCGATACCGATGGACTCGGGATGATATTTCCCCTCCATCGCACAAGTTTTCAGACTGTTCCTAAGGATATTGTAGATACCCAATATGTTCCAGTGGAAATGTTCGCCCACAGGGATAATACCATTGTTGAAACGCGAGATTTCTTCCATCGAAATTTTGCCATCAGCCAAAGTGCCGGCAATAGCCCGCCCGCTGGTTGCTCCAAGGTCAAAAGCAATAAAGGTATGAGACTTCATATAATCAAGGTGTTTAATGATGAATAATAGAATTCACTTGTATATACAGGCAACAAATGTAATAAAAAATTCCAATCGCGACACAGTTATCAACTTTTTTTTATACTGATTGTAGGAAAACAATTGGAATGACCGCGTAGTCGCAAGTATCATACCACTGGTGGAAACGCGCCAAAAACGGCTACCTGAATTTGTGACTGCCCCGATTTTTATCCCTCTGCACGCGAATTAAATTTTTTCATGTACATTTGCAGCGAAAAAAACAGGTACGGACTATGTACACGCTGTCGCCCAAAAATAAGAAAACGTTGCTTGCCGTTTCCCATCTGGCCGGATGGGCGCTTTTCATTTACGTCACGGCGCCGCTGGTTAGCAGAATGGATCATCCGCCGGGGAATCTGTTCCCAGGGCTTTTTGTGATGAGCTATCTGTTTCTGATGGCTTATTTTTATCTGAACGGACATGTTTTTGTGCCGCGTTTCCTGTCGAAGAAGCGGATAGCGCTTTTCCTGGGGCTGACGATTGCGGCGTACGGCCTTTTCTGTTTTGTCATTCCCTTTGTTTTCCGCCAGTATTTTATACCCGAACCGCCTTTCCTGCCGGGGCATCCGGATTTTCAGCCGCAGGAAGGCGGGCGGATGATGCGGTTCGGTATCTTTGGACATTCCGGATTGTATTCCCGTCCCAGTCAGTTTTTGGTCGTTTTCATTGCAAGCACGGGACTGAAAGCCGGTTCGCAGTGGTATGCGGAAAAGCAGCGTCTGCAGGAGCTGGAAAAGTCGATAGTACAGGCAGAACTGTCGTTCCTGAAATCGCAGATTCATCCGCATTTTCTTTTCAACTGCCTGAACAGTATTTACTATCTGGCGCTGAGCGGGGACGGCAAGGCGCCGGAAGCCATTCTGTCGCTTTCCGATTTCCTGCGCTTTGTAACTACCGAAAGTAACCATAACCGCATCCCGCTGGAAAAGGAAATGAAGATGCTGGAAGAATACATTCATCTGCAGAGCTTGCGGGCGTCGGAAAAATTTGAGCTGCAGTTTCAATTAAAGGGCGATTTCCGGAAAGGGACGATTATGCCGCTGACGTTTGTCCCATTCGTGGAAAATGCTTTCAAATACGGTATAAGCGCCCATATCAACTGTTTTATCCATATTTGCGTGGAAATTGAAAATGGTTTGCTGAAATTTACCTGCGACAATTCGATTGTTTCGAAAATAAACGACAAGAATTTTTCTGCCGGCATAGGGCTGGAAAACATCCGCAAGCGGCTGGAGTTGGCCTATCCCGGATGTCATTCGCTGACAACCGACGTCGACAGCCAGGATTTTCATGTAAAACTTCAAATCAATCTGACGTAAAAATGAGATGTATAGCAATTGACGATGAGCCGCTGGCATTGAAATTACTGGCGTGTTATTGCAGCCAGATACCCTCCGTTCAACTGTTGGGCACATATACCGACCCGCTGGACGGCGTTTCGTATATCCGCTCCATGCAACCCGATTTGATTTTCCTGGATATATGCATGCCCGACATTTCCGGCATTAACATCATGCAAATCCTGGGAAAAGATACGCAGGTTATTTTCACGACCGCACACCGGGAATACGCCGTTGAAGGATTTGAACTTGACGTGGTCGATTACCTGCTGAAGCCATTCAGTTTTGAACGTTTCCTGAAAGCCTGCAACAAGGCGGAAGAACGTTTCCTCTCGTTGCAAAAAAAAGACATCCCCGAACAGGCTTCCGACGGCAAAATCATTTCATTCAAGTGCAACTACCGAAACATCCGGCTACCGCTTCATTCCATCCTGTACATCGAAGCGTTCGACAACTGCGTCAGGATTGTAACGCCCGATAAAACCTACATGCCGCTCATGACGATGAAAACGGTTCAGCGCCTTTTACCGGAAAAGGAATTTGTCCGCATACACAAATCGTTTATTGTTGCCGTAAGCAAAATCAAGTCCTTCAACAGCGAACAGGTCATTACC
>JAISDP010000144.1 GCA_031264715.1 Bacteroidales bacterium | reverse complement strand
CAACCGATTTCTAATAGACATTCTTGCAACTTAAAAAAATAAACGCAAAAGTAATGATTTTTTAATTACATCAACCGAATTTCATTGGAACATCGTGCTTGTAATACAAATTTTGTTTCTTAGAACTGTCTTTGGGGGAAAGTGAACCGAATTTGGAAACATTCACTTTTTTACTGTTTCTTGTTTATATTTGCACTACAAATAAATATAAAGACGCATATGAAAAATCCACACAACTCTCGAACCGCTATTTCACGCCGTTCATTCGTACAATCATCCCTGTATGCTGCCGCCGGTGTCGGTTTATTGTCCACCGTACCGTCCACAATGGCTACAGCCAAGGCTCATAACTTCAAGCAAGCTTCCAGCAAACGCGATATGGTGTTATCTGTACTTGACATGTCCATGGCTAACAAGTATGTGCCGGCTGCATTTTTCATGCATTTCGGTGAGAATTACAAAGAAGGGCAAGCTGCAATCGACCGGCACCTGGAATATTTCAGGGCAACGGATATGGATTTCGTTAAAATCCAGTACGAACTGGGAATGCCACGCGTAGAACTGAAAAAGCCGGCGGACTGGAAGAAGGTACCTGTATATAAAAAGGATTTTTTCCAGCCGGCGCTGAATGTGATTGCCGGCATTGTTAAATCGGCAAAAGCGGAAGCTTTGATTATCCCTACCGTGTATTCGCCCTTTATGTGTGCAGCACAGATTGCCGGCGGTAAACGAATCCTTTTGCAGCATATCAATGAAGATCCCGGCGCTGTGGCACAGGGTATGCAGCGGGTAACAGAGAGCGTGATGAATTACGTGAAGGAAAGCATTAAACTGGGCGTCGACGGGTTCTACCTGTCCACCCAGGGCGGCGAAGTAAACCGTATCCCCAAGGCGGCTTTGTTTGATAAGTTAGTACGACCGTTCGATATGGAAGTCATGACATTAGCTGACAAAAAATGTGCGTTCAACATTCTTCATATCTGCGATTACGAAGGAAAATACGCCAGCCTGGAACGTTATGTTTCGTATCCCGGCAAGGTGGTCAATACGCCCATTGCGCTTGCCGATGGGAAACCTGTTACTACTAAAGATGCAGCAACATTATTCAAACGTCCTGTCATGGGCGGGTTGAACCGGTTGGGAACCATTGCCCGCGGAACGCCGGAAGAAATCGCGGAAGCGGTGGATGAGACCATGGCGGATGCACCGTCCAACTTTATCCTTGGCGCCGATTGTACCGTACCGAATACTGTCAATTGGGAAACACTGCGATCGGTGATCCGGCAGGCGCACACATATCGCAACGTTCATTGACATAAAACCACATCATGGATAAACCCCATTGAAACTGTTAATTCAATGGGGGTTTCACGTCTGTCGGATAATGTTTCGAGATGCCGCCCGAGTAGTGAACGTGTACGCCCGAACAACGGGGCGATGAGCGTTCATTTTCGACTTTTGGGACAGCCTCGTTGCTTTCCACGAATTACCGCAATCTTGTCGATGTCAACGCAGTTATTCCAATAATGATCAATAGAAGAGGCAGCATGGAAACAAATCCCCGGTTCCACAGAACAAATATCAAGACAAAACCCAATATGAGAAAGCCGCTTCCCAATACGATATTCAGGACAGGAATATCCTTCCTTTTCTGCTGCACAGGTTTTGCATTCTTTTCCAATTCGTTGATGATGGTAATAATGGCATTAACAGTTTCCTCATCGGAAGCATTACGTTCCAGATATTGCTTTATATCATAATAAGTGTCGCCCCGCTGGCGCATTTTTACTGCATATCGCAACAACTCCTCTTTTGTCTTGGCCATTTTGTCTGATTTTTAGATTTTACAAAATCCAAAGGCATATCATAAAAGTTCAGCCTAAGGATCGGATGAAATCTATGACGTTATTGTTACAAAAGTATCCGGAAATTTTTATTTTTTCTAATTAATATAAAATTTTTGAAAGGAGATATTGGGTTTTGAACCGGAGAGTCTTCCATCGTCTTGACATATATGTTGATGGGCTATTATGATAAAATGGGACGGAGCCGGGCAGACTTCGTCCCATTTCTATTTTTAGGGAATCACCTGTCAGCCTGCTGAAACTGCTGACAGGGCCGTTCCTTCATTATATTTGTTATTTCTTTATACCTGTTACCTGTAACCCGTCCTTTTCTGTCATCACCCAGGTACAGTCGGCATTTGAGCGCCAGCGGAGCCAGCGTCCGAGGACGCGGTCGTTGCACAAAGTCTTGTCTGCAACAATGATGACGCCTTCGGGAACGTAAAGTACCACATCCAGCGTCTGAAACTTCCATTTATCCTGTGGCGTTACTGTAAAATAGGGGTCAAGAGTCAGCAGCGAATTGCGAACATCCACGGTATATGCAATGTTTTCCGCATACTGGTATGCAGCGCGCTTGTTTTCGCCCTGCGACTCGCGGTTGAGCTTCAGTTTTACATGCCCGTCCTCGCTTTTATGCACGCGCAGGCTTGGCTTACCATAGAAACAACGGTTGTCTTTGTCGAAATAAACCTCCATCGGGTTGTTCGAAATCTGCAAGCTCGACGGGGCTACGGCTAGGAAGATCGTATCCGACGGTGCTAACTGCCGTGTTTCCGTGATCTGATCGTTGCGCCAGGCAAAGTTACGCGCTTGCGAGAGACATACAATGATGCCCGTTACAATTGCAATGACCCACAATACGGACAATGCCACATGCAACAGTTTACGCTTCACCTTAAACCTGACAATCAGCCTGGCTCCCCAGAATACGAGTGCGAATACCGGCAATACCGCCGCCAGGACCGTACAAATCAGCAAAAAAGTATACGATGCAGGAGTAATAATATGGCGGAACAGTTCGGTGAACGACAGGAAATCCCAGTCCACCATGCTGTTGAAAGCAAGGTCCTGCATAAAGATCAGGACAGTCAAGCCAATGGCGATGCAAATGCCCCAGCATAACATGGATAATCCCAGAAGGATGCCCAGTATGCGTCCGGCAACATCGAAAGCCTTGCCGAGAAATTCGCCGGCTTCGTTCAGGAAGTTACGGAACGATTGCGAGAGCGATGGATCGGAACGATTTTCCCTGGTGATTTTCTCAATATTACTGATGGTAACCGGTTCGCCGCGCATTTCGAGCTTTTGCGCGGTTGTTTTGGCTTTGGGAATAATGATCCACAAGAGCGCGTAAACTAGTATCGATATGCCGTAGAAAAAGACGATAGCAAGGAATCCCAGGCGCATGGCAAGCGGACTTATCCCCAGCCATGCTGCAATGCCGGAACAAACACCGCCGAGATAGCGCTGATCGGGATCGCGATAGAGCCGTCTCATGGACTTTTCCGGTTGTTGCGCCGGTCGTGGAGGCGTTACGGTTCCTGCTTCGAAATCCGCGTCGGCGCCGGCAATATCTTCCGGCGTACCGAGTATCCGGATCACCTTCGTTACATCCGCCAAAGTGATTACCTGCCCGGTTCCGCCATCCCGCTCGGCAAACAGTTCGGAGATGCGCGCCTCTATATCGGTAATAATTTCGCGGCCTCCCTGTTCCTGCTCAAAATATTTGCCCAATGCATCGAGATACGAGCCAAGTTTGCCGAATGCGTCGTCGTCGATACTGAAAACAATACCATTGATATTAATGGTTTCTACACGTTTCATTTTTGTTTGATTAGATGGTTTGACGATTGTTACGAAGTTTATTCACCGAGTCGATCAATTCCTGCCACGACGCGTCGAGATCGGCCAGGAAACGCTTGCCTTC
>JAISDP010000072.1 GCA_031264715.1 Bacteroidales bacterium | reverse complement strand
ATGATCCCGGTATTTTACCATTCACAGGTCGAAACAGCCAGACATGTTTTGAAAGCATGCTACGATGGCGGTGTTCGGGTGTTCGAGTTTACCAATCGCGGCGATTTTGCCCACGAGGTGTTTGCCGAGTTGAACAAATGGGCAGCCAAAGAGCTTCCCGAAATGATTCTTGGCGCAGGATCGGTAGTCGATGCGGGAACGGCATCGTTGTATATCCAGTTAGGCGCCAATTTCGTGGTTTCGCCCGTATTGAAGGAAGACATAGCCCTTGTTTGCAACCGTCGCAAGATCGCATGGAGCCCCGGATGCGGATCGCTCAACGACATTTCGCGCGCCGAGGAATTAGGCGCCGAAATCGTCAAGATATTCCCCGGCTTGTCCGTTGGCGGGCCTCAATTTGTTGCCGCAGTGAAAGGACCCTGCCCCTGGTCGAGCCTCATGCCCACAGGCGGAGTGGAACCCGCCGAGGAAAACCTCAAAGCATGGTTTGAGGCCGGCGTTGCCTGCGTGGGTATGGGCTCGAATCTGTTCCCGAAGGCTGTGATAGCTGCCGGCGACTGGGTAAAAATTACCGATTTGTGCCGTAACGCACTGGCAATTATCCGGAAAGTCAGGAAATAAAAACTATATCTCATCAACCCCTTAAAACTATTTTCATGAAAAATTTGAATGAAGTTGCAGAAAAAATGACAAGTTACAGGTGGGTAATCTGTGCGATGCTTTTTTTCGCAACAACGGTTAACTATCTCGACAGGCAGGTATTATCCCTCACATGGGATGAATTTATCAAACCCGAATTTCATTGGAATGAAGACCATTATGGCACTATCACGTCTTTCTTTTCCATCTTTTACGCCGTCTGTATGCTCTTTGCAGGGCGCTTTGTCGAATGGATGGGAACTAAAAGAGGTTTTCTCTGGTCTATCGGCGTATGGAGTGCAGGCGCTTGTCTTCATGCTGTTTGCGGCGTTGTTACCGAGTCGTGGGTCGGATTGCATACTGCCAAAGAATTGGTTGCCGTAACAGGCGATGTCGCTGTGGTGATTGCTACCGTTAGCATGTACTGTTTCCTTGTAGCGCGGGCTATTCTTGCACTTGGCGAGGCCGGGAACTTTCCTGCCGCCATCAAGGCGACTGCCGAGTATTTTCCTAAAAAGGACCGTGCTTTCGCTACATCTATTTTCAATGCCGGGGCATCCATCGGAGCGCTTTTTGCTCCCCTGACCATCCCGCCGCTCGCAAAGCATTTCGGCTGGGAAATGGCTTTCATCGCGATCGGGGCGTTAGGCTTTATCTGGATGGCATTTTGGATATTCGTATATGACAAACCGGAGAAAAGCAAGCATGTAAATTCTCTTGAATATGAATACATTGAACAGGATAAAGCCGAAGAAAAAGAAACGGCAAAGCCGGAAACGGAAGAGAAAAAAATACCGTTCTTCAAATGTTTTACATTCAAACAAACATGGGCGTTTGTGGTCGGGAAATTTATGACCGACGGCGTTTGGTGGTTCTTTTTGTTTTGGACGCCTTCATATTTAAGTATGCAATTCGGAATTAAAACATCCGAAGGGCTTGGAATGGCGCTTATTTTTACGCTTTATGCCATTGTTACCGTTTTGTCAATTTATGGAGGCAAGTTGCCGACCGTATTTATGAACCGCAGCGGGCAAAACCCTTATGCTGCGCGGATGCGGGCCATGCTGATATTCGCATTTTTCCCGCTCGCCGTATTATTTGCCCAGCCGCTTGGAATGGAATTTGCTTCGCTGGGCAGGAATGCCGCATGGATTCCGGTAATACTTATATCGATCGGTTGTGCAGCGCACCAGGCCTGGAGTGCAAACCTGTTCTCTACCATTGGCGACATGTTCCCCAAAGGAGCTATAGCAACCATTACCGGTATCGGTGGAATGGCGGGAGGCGTAGGCTCCATGATCCTGCAGAAATCGGCCGGCAAGCTGTTTGTATATGCTTCCGGAAGCGTCGCCGTGGACGGAAAAGAAGTTGAAATGACCGGGGATTTACTGGCACAGGGACACGAATATCTTCGTATGCCGATGCAGTTTATCGGGTTCGAAGGAAAACCCGCCGGTTATTTCACCATTTTCTGTTTTTGCGCCGTTGCCTATCTCATCGGCTGGGTCGTCATGAAATCGCTGGTTCCCAAATATAAACCGATTACCGATTATTGATCAAAACAGGATTTGAGTACTTTTAACCGGAAAAATCATATCTTTGAGTCGAAAATAAAATGGACAATCTAAAAATAAAAATCAAAAATTATTGATCATGAAAACAATCATTTCCGCATTGCTGTTGCTGGTAATAACATCGGGCGTATATGCACAGGAAGCCAAAAAAGTAACCTACGCCGACAAAAAGCAGATTGAAGGCTTCTTCAAGTCGAAAACCATGGTCGTACTGGACGCTAATCCGTTGATCGGCTACAACATAGTAGTGACCGACGCCGTGAAGAAATACTGGACAGTCACGCCATACGAAATCATCACGT